>JBJHDE010000113.1:0-7041 GCA_050486385.1 Planctomycetales bacterium
CGGCTCATCGAAATTGTCTCCATGGCATCCTCCTATTGGAGGATGCCACGGGACATTTCTATTGGTCGCTTAAGGGGACATTTCTAATGGCGCGTTACATTTCTACGCCCGAAATCGTATGACAACGCAGCCTCCCACCGCTACGATGGGACAGGAAGGGTTCGGCTTCCGCCCTACAGATCCTTCGATCCCTGTCGCTGCTCTGGTGATAGGACGGCCATCTCCAGTCCACGTTCGCGGATTGTTGATCATTGTGCGGGCAGAGAGCTGAAACCGGTAAAGAAATCCCTGTCGAGCACTCCAACATTGCGCTTCGGTGATCGAATACCCCGAGTGTCGGCCAATTTGCTCAATCGCCCGCGGGGCAGGCTGGTGGGACTGATGGTTTGTCCACCAGTGTTTGACAAAGCCTGGTATGACTGGACTGGTGACCGCAGAGCTCTTCCAAAAGTAAAGAACCTGGGCAGCGCTGGCCCACATGGCCACACTTGTGGACAAGCCACCTGTGCCACAAAGTTCGTTTGAAGTGTTGCAAGGGATCGATTGGAGCCACGCACTGAACATCCAAGAACGACAGCAGTTGCTTGCGGAAAGGTCCTCGCTGGAGCGAACGCTCGCGAGCCTGCCCGAATCCAGCGTTATTGACCGCCTGAGCCTCGAAGCGCGGAAGTCGAGAGTCGAGCAGGCCCTTGCCGCCGCACCCGCGCCGTCACATGAACCTGGAGACGGCCAGCATACCTCTCGCTCTGCCGATGTCGGTCAGGAGCAGGGCAGCGAAGGCCGCTTGCGTCACGACAATGTTCACGAAGCGGAGAGCGCCGAGGGGCCAAGCACCGCTCCATAGGATCGATGCAGCCTAAGCCGAGCAATATCCCTTTCGACCCATCCGAAACGTCACCGAGTTGTATTCTTTCTTCGACTTTGAAAAGCGGAGGTGATCACCCATGGATGCGATGGCCCTGCTCATTCCGCTGTTCATCGCGGTTGCGATTGGAATCCGATTGGCCGCGGGCAGTATGGACCACGATCGCATCAGGCAGTACGTGCAAAGACGCGGCGGGAAGTTCTTGAGCGCGGAATGGTCGCCATTTGGCCCCGGTTGGTTCGGCGAGAAAAATGACCGCATCTACGTCGTCCGTTATCTCGACAAGGACCGTAACGAGCACGAGGCCCACTGCAAAACCAGCCTGTGGTCGGGCGTGTACTTCACCAAGGATCGGATCCTCAAATACGCCGAGCAACCGAACTTTCCAGCGCCCCCCGCCGAGGACGCCGAGGACTCCGAGGACTGCCTGGTGACCGAGAACCGCCGGCTGCGCGAGGAGTTGGAGCGGCTCCGACGACAGAGTGGCCGGGCCGAATCCGACCCCGACCGTATGTAGCGGCCGCTTCATCATCCCCAGGCAACAAGCCTCCGGCATCCGCCTGAAACAATACCGCCATCGAGCCAGCGACCGGACTCGGGCCAAGCCGGCTGGCCTGTCAAACGTGGGATGCGTCGGGTACCCTCAGAGGTGGCGGACGCCCGGGCGCGCGATCAAGCCGGGGAATGAGGTTGGCTCGCACTGCGGAGTGCTGACAATGCGTGACTTGGCCCATGGTTCGGCCCTCGGGCGACGAGTGTTTCTCAAGCAGGGGGTGCTGGTGATGACCGCCGCGGCGGTGACGACCTCCAAGCTCTGGGCCCAGGCCCCTCGGCCACTGTGCCGAGTGGCCCTGGTGACCGAGCTGCACTACGCCGACAAGGGCCCGCAGGGGTCGCGGCACTATCGCGAGACCCTGACCAAGCTGGACGAGGCCGCCACGGCCTTCGAGAAGCACGCGCCCGACTGCCTCATTGAACTGGGCGACTTGATCGATGCCGCCGACACCGTGGAGACCGAGCAACGCTACCTGAAGACCATCAATCGGGCGTTCGCCGACATCTGCGACCAGCGGTACTATGTGCTGGGCAACCACTGCGTCGACATGCTACGCAAGGACGAGTTTCTGGGCACCGTCGAGCAGGCCGAGTCGTTCTTTGGCTTCGACCAGGGCGGGGTGCGGTTTGTGGTGTTGGACGCCTGCTTCCGGGGCGATGGCCAGCCCTACGGCCGCAAAAACGCCCACTGGACCGATGCCAACATCCCCGCCGCCCAGTTGGAATGGTTGCAAGCCGATTTGCAAGCCACCGATAAACCCGTCGTCGTGCTGGCCCACCAGCGGCTGGATGTGGCCAACAATCACGGCGTGAAAAACAACGCGGCGGTCCGCAAGATTCTGGAAGACTCGGGCCGGGTGCTCGCGGTGTTCCAGGGACACAGCCACAAGAATGATCTCAAACTCATCGGCGGCATCCCCTACTGCACGCTGGTGGCCATGGTCGAGGGCTCCGGACCCGAAAACAACGGCTACGCCCTCCTCGAAATCGACCCCGATCACACCATCCGCCTCACCGGCTTCCGCCAGCAGCGCGACTATCGCTGGGTGTGAGCGGGTGTGGAAACTTTGAAGAAATTATCTTGACCCTTTGTCCAGGGAGGGTTCTACTCACCTGGAGGGTGCTCATTTCTCTCCGAAATTTCCCCTTTGCTCCCGAACACCCACCAACCTCCAAGAACGGCACTGCAAAGCCAAGGCCGAGCTTGTTGATGCCGGCCGGTGTAGGGAAACGGTTTCCGGAAGCCTCTCGTCTGTTCCTGCGGTTTCGTAAGAAGTCGCGGACGAATTCATATGCGGTGATTAGCAGGACCACGTTCAGCGGCACCGGATACTCATACTGTGCGATGCGGAGGCCACTCCATGATCAAGCCGTCGATACCACACAATCTTGGCATGTGGGTGTGGGGAACCGTCACAGCGGTCCTCGCGGCTGTCGTCGTGTTCGTGATCCTGACAGGAGAGCCCCTCGAGGTCTATGATAGAATCCGAGAGGCCGCGACAGCCATTGGGGCTGTGTTAGCGGCCAGCGCACTAGCATGGTCTCATTTCTTTCAGACTGTTACTCGTCAGGAAGAGAGCGCCAGGCTGAATGAGCTCACCTTGAAGGTCTCAGAGGTTTCGCAGAAACTGGACCAGATCACCCAGAAATGAGCGCCCGCACCAGTGGGCCAAACCTTGCGGGCTGCCAGCGGTCCTCCACTCCACTGAGGGCACCATCACAAACCCCGGACCATTCAGACTTGAAACCGTACCGCGATTCTGCGCCTCAGGCGCTTTCGCGCAGCTCGGTCTGGTTCATGCGGCGGTAGAAGTCGCAGCGGCCGAGTAGCTCGTGATGGGTGCCGACATCGACCAGGCGACCGCCTTGCATCACGGCGATGCGATCGGCCAGCTCGAGGGTGCTGAGCCGGTGGGTCACAATCAGCGTGGTGCGATTGCGGGTGAAGGTGTGCAGGGCCTGATGGATCAGGCGTTCGCTCTCGAGATCAATCTGGCTGGTGGCCTCGTCGAGGATCAAGATCCGCGGATTGCGGAGCATCGCCCGGGCCAGGGCAATCCGCTGCCGCTGGCCACCGGAGAGGGTCGCGCCGCCCTCGGAGACCATGGTTTGATAACCCTCGGGCAGTTTGCTGACGATAAACTCGTGGGCGTGGGCGCGTCGGGCGGCGTCCAGCACTTCCTCTTCACTGGCGCCGGACCGTCCGTAACGGATGTTGTTAAACACCGTATCGTGGAATAGCACCGGTTCTTGCGTCACCAGGCCCAGTTGACCGCGGAGGTCTTGCAGCCTGAGGGTGCGGATATCCACATTGTCCAACAGCACCGCACCGGCATCGGGGTCATAGAACCGCGGCACCATTTGCAGCAGCGTGCTCTTGCCGCAGCCGTTGGGGCCCACCAGGGCGATGGTCTCGCCGGCGCGGATGTCGAGATCCACCCCGCGGAGCACCGGCGCGTCATCGTGATAGGCAAACTGCAAGCCCACGAACCGCAGCGATTCGCTATGAACCACCTTGGGGGCCGTGGCCGGCTGGGCGTTGGTGATGGCCGGCTCGAGGTCCAGCAAGGTGTAAATGCGGTCGGCCGCGGCACTGGCCCGCTGCAAGCGGTTGACCAACCCCGACAGCTTGCGGGCCGGATCGCTCATGCCGGCAATCAGGGCGTAGAAGGTCAGCAGCGTGCCCACGTCGAGCGGGCGTTCGGTGAGCTGAATGCCCAGCACATGGGTCTCGCCCGACAGCCCCAAGTAGGCCCCCACCAGAATTGTGACGCTGATGGTCGAGATGCCAATCAGCTCGGTCACGGGGCTGGTCAAGGCGTCGTAGCGGGCGATCCGCATGGTGCGGAGGTAGTAGTCTTTGTTGACGTCGTGGAAACGGCGGCGTTCGTGGCGTTCCATGGTGAACGCCTTGACCACGGCGATGCCGCCCAGCGACTCCTTGAGCACACCGTACAGGCGGCTCATGCCCTCCATGGCCCGGCGGTTGGCCCGTTTTAGCAGCTTGGACAAGCGGGCAATGGCCCACACGCCCAACGGCACGACAATCAGCGAAAACAGCAGCAACCGCCAGCAGATCAGCGCCGCCCCGGCAAAACACGCCAGCATCTTGAGCGGCTCGCGGGTGCCAACCTGGGTAAGAAACTTCAACCCACTGGCCAGGCAGTCCATGTCAAAGGTGAAGCGGCTCATCAGGTCGCTGGTGCCATCGGCCGTGAAGCGACTCTGGTCCATCGTCAGGCTTTTGCGATAGAACCGCCGACGCAACTCGTAGGCCGTCAGGCCCACCAGGCAATCGCTGACCACCGAGTGGGCCACGAAGAAGCAGCTCTTCAGCATGGTGCCCACAATCAGCACGCCGAGGATCAGCATGAGCATCTGGAACGGATCGTGCGGCAGCCACGCCTCGACATAGGGCTGGAGCCCCTGGTAAAACCCAACGGCTTTCTGCTCGACCTCGATCGCCCGGCTCAGGTTGCGAACCCGGCCAGCGTTGGAGTCGGGCGCATGGGCTTCGGCAGTCCGATCGGCGTCCAGGCGCTCGATGCGGGCGTGGGCTTCGTCAATTTTGCCCTGGACCCACTCTTGGGGTGTTTGCCCCTTGAAGGCGATCTCCACCATCGGGTAGATCGTCCCGATGTTGGCGCCCCACAGCAGGCCCACCATCAGGGCACAGGCAAATAGCGATGCGACCTTCCAACGATGGATCAGGGCCAGTCGCAGCGCTCGACCGAAGTTCTTCATCCGTGAATCGACAGCCGGTGGTGCCGTTGGTGTGGATCGAGAGAACGAGGGGGCCGAGCCGGCGCGGCCATCCAGGCCACGTGTCCGATTCCCCCGCCAGGATTGTTTCATCCGTTGGGCCTTTTAGCAGACCCTTCCGGCCCGACCAACCCCGCTTTCCCCGTGACCGAATCCCTCGTCAAGTGATGGAACCATGAAAGTGTTGGGACTCGTCGGAGGCGTGGCCAGCGGCAAGAGCCTGGTGGCCAGCAAACTGGCCGAACTGGGAGCCGAGGTCCTGGACGCCGATCAGATGGCCCATCAAGTGCTCGACGAGCCCGAGGTCATCCAACAGGCCGTCAATCGGTGGGGAGAGTCGATCCTGAATAATGAGGGGGGGCTGAGCCGCCTGGCCCTGGCCCAGCGGGTGTTTGGCGGACCGGAGGCCACGCCCGAGCGGGACTTTTTGGAAAGTTTGATTCATCCGCGGGTCCGGCAGCGGATTCACCAGCGGCTGGCGGAGCTGCGTGCGAGCGAGGCGGTTCCGGTGGTGGTTTTGGATATTCCGCTTTTGTTGGAAGGGGGGTATGATGCGGTCTGCGATGCGATTTGGATGATTGATACCCCGGATGAGGTAAGGCGTGAGCAGGCGCAGCGTCGAGGGATGAGTGTCTCGCAGTGGCAAAGTCGCGAGGAAAGTCAGGCCCCTCTGACCTTGAAACGATCGCAAGCTCACGAGATAATACAGAACCACGGTGATGGTTGCCCGTTGCGACCTTCGGTCGACAGCTTATGGCAATCGCTGGTTCAACAGGATTGACCCCCGCAGTATGCTTGCCGCTTTGGGCCCTTCGGCTCGGCTCATTCCTGTGCCCTGGAATCCCTTCGTTCCGCATTGTTGAGGTCTGGGGCGAAGCATCCCGCGCCGCCAAACTACCAACCCCGTATTGCGTCTGTAGCAATTCCAATCCAGGAGCATTCGCCGGCCCCGTGGAGTCTCGCTGAGGCGAGATCCCCGCTCGAGGAACTCACATTTGCCGATTCCTGCGCACGATTTGCGTGCTGTGGTTTTCCCCCGGAAAACGCAGGCGGCGAGCGAGTTCGCTCAACAGATTCAAGACCAAACAGGTAATCGAGAGCCCCGTGCATGCCCCCTCTTTTGGCGAGCCTGTTGGCCGCTGGCGAACCGTGGGCGTGCGTGATGGGTTGAATCCCTGAACCATCCGCTTCGGATTTTCTCTGGCTATTCCCCAGTCATTCCTTCCGCGGTCGGCCTTCTGCGCCGACGGCGACCCGACCCATCAGAGGAGTTTGTCCGTCATGACCGACGCGAAAGGGACCCGCCAACCGCGCGGCCGCAAGCCCAGTAGCGGCAAGTCGACCCGAACCAACGGAGCCGCCCGGGGCCGCGACAGCCGCAAGTCCCACGATGAATCGGAGCCGTTGTCGATGGCCGAGGAGGCCCTGGCCACCGATTCTGGCAGTCCCGAGGAGGCCAGCCAACGCTACGATCGGGCCAAGAAGGGCGATATCCATCTGGCCGAACTCCAGCAGATGGCCATGCCCGAATTGCTTGAGCAGGCCAAGGAGGCCGGCATCAAGGAGGCCAACGGCCTGAAGCGGCAGGACCTGATCTTCCGCATTCTGCAAGAACGCGTGAAGCTCAACGGCCTGATGTACGGCGAGGGCACCCTCGAAGTGCTGCCCGATGGCTTTGGCTTTCTTCGCTCGCCGGATTACCACTACCTGTCTTGCCCCGACGACATTTACGTCTCGCCCAGCCAGATCCGCCGCTTTGGCCTGCGGACCGGGGCCACGGTGAGCGGTCAGATCCGGCCCCCCAAGGAGAACGAACGCTACTTCGCCCTGCTGCGGGTCGAGGCGATCAATGGCGACGA
>JBJHDE010000113.1:7051-11262 GCA_050486385.1 Planctomycetales bacterium
ACCCCAACAAGCTGAGCGAGAAGGTCACCTTCGATGACCTGACCCCGCTGCACCCGGTCCGACGGATTCGCCTGGAGACCACGCCCGCCGAGATCAGCACCCGGGTGGTCGACCTGATGACGCCGTTGGGCTTTGGCCAGCGCAGCCTGATTGTCAGTCCGCCGCGTGCTGGCAAGACGATTCTCATGCAGCAGATGGCCAAGGCGGTGTTGACCAATCATCCGGACGTGTACGTGATCATGCTGTTGATCGACGAGCGGCCCGAAGAAGTCACCGACATGGAGCGGCAGATCAAGGGTCCGCACGCCGAGGTCATCAGCAGCACCTTCGACGAATCGAGCAATCGGCACGTCCACATTTCCGAGATGGTCATCGAAAAGGCCAAGCGGATGGTCGAGTACGGTCGCGACGTGGTGATCTTTCTGGATTCGATCACCCGCCTGGCCCGGGCCTGGAACTCCGAGGTGCCGCACTCGGGCAAGATTCTCACCGGTGGCGTGGATGCCAACGCCCTGCAGCGACCCAAGAAGTTTTTCGGTGCCGCCCGGGCCGTGGAAGAAGGCGGCAGCCTGACCATCATCGCCACCGCCCTGACCGAGACCGGCAGCAAGATGGACGACGTGATCTTCGAGGAGTTCAAGGGCACCGGCAATATGGAGATCCTGCTCGATCGCCGCCTGGTCGATAAGCGGGTCTGGCCGGCCATCGACGTCAACGCCAGCGGCACCCGTCGCGAAGAGATCCTGATGGATCCCGAAGAGCACAAGCGGGTGTGCGTGCTCCGCCGTGTGCTGCACAACATGAACCCCGTGGACGCCATGGAGCTGCTGACCACACGGTTGAGCAAGACCGCCTCGAATGCCGAGTTCCTGATGAACATGAACATCAACTGATTCCGACCTCGCCCGCTTGCGTCCGAGCCTCGTCGCGGGAATCGGCGGGGAGTGTCTTGGCGTTTCACCGAAGAACCCTGCCATGCCTAACACCATCCCGCCGGTCTCGGAAGTGCCTGAGGGTCGCTGGGCCATTGTGGTCAGCGATTACAACGGCACCATCACGCAAAGGCTGCTGGAAGGCGCCATCGACACGCTGTTGGGTTCGGGCGTGGATGACGATCAGATTGAGATCGTGCGGGTGCCGGGCGCCTGGGAGCTGCCCATGGCCTGCTCGATGCTGGCCGATACCGATCGCTTTCTGGCGATCATCGCCCTGGGTTGCGTCATCAAGGGCGAGACGCCCCACGACGAGTACATCAACGCCTCGGTCAGCAAGTATCTCATGGAGATCTCACTCGACACGGCCACCTACGTTGCCTTCGGTTTGCTGACCTGCTTGAACCTGGAACAGGCCGTGCAGCGGGCCGGTGGCCGCGTGGGCAATAAAGGTGTCGAGGCCGCCGAGACCGCCCTGGCCATGGTCCGCCAGTTTGATGGCATCAGCCTTTGGGACGAGAACTGCGGTTGACCCAACCCAGCCCAAGCGGGTAATACCTCCGGAAGCTGCCCGACAAGACGCTTGTTCCGACCGCCCTTGAGTCGACTGGGTAAGGATTCCGCGGCCCCTGGGGGCGGCGGGCTCTTGGGGGTGCGATTGTTGGGGCGGCCACTTCGAGGCTGCGGCGGATTTTGGTTTTTTTTGCTCAAGAGTCTTCACCCTCCTGCCGATAACCGGAACACACTTTTCATTTCTCGGCGTTCCGTCGAGACAGGTCATTCGGCTCGATTTTCTCGTCAAACATGTGGCGTCGCGAAGGCAAGATGCCTTCCGGCAGGCGTTTGAGTGGCACTCCCAAGGATCCGCCACCGCCCGACCACGGACTCGGAACGGAGCAAGTTATGCGTTGTTCTCCTTGGATCACGGCCTGCGTTGTGTCGGTGATGTGTACGCAGCCCGGCTGTCAGTTGATGAACAGTTGGTGGGGCTTTGGTGGAACCGATGCCGCCGGCTACGACGAACTTGCCGGCAGTGGCCTGCCCAGCGCCAGCGGCGGCGATCCACGAACCGGACTGGCCGCCACCGGCCGCGACAGCGGGACTTCGGGCGCAACCCAGCCCGAGAACCCCTTCGCCAATCGGCAAGTCGCCCAGAACCCCACCGGCTACACCTATCCGTCCCGACCTGGTGGCGAGGGGACCTCCGGCCAGCCCACAGGCGGTACCCCGGCCAGCTACACCTCGGGCGGTCAAGCGCCCAGCTACAACCCGCAGGGCAACTCCTACGGGCCCAACAGCTACAGCCCGCCGGGCGGCAACAGCCTGCATGGGGCGATGCCCAGTGGCGGCCAAATGCCGAGCGGTGGCTACAGCGCTCCAGGTGGTTACAACGCGCCGGGTGGCTCCAGCTCGATGCCGCCCAGCTACAGTCCGGGTGGCACTCCGACCTCGGGGCAGCCCCAGGGCGGTATGAACAGCTATCAGCCCACTGGCAGTGCGCCCAGCTACAATCCGTCATCCAGTGGCATGCCCAGCTACAACAGCGGGGCGCCTTCGTCCAGCCAGCCGAACACAGGCAACAGCCTGCCCGATTACAACACCGGCGGCTCGACCTATCAGCCCGGCAGCACCGGCAGCTTCAGTGGCTCGTCGCCGGTGCCCAGCTTCGGCAACACAACGACCACCAGCGGCTCGGGCACCAGTTCGCCTTCGCCCTGGAATACCGGCGGCACGTCGGGCCCGACCAACACGGCCAACTATGGCCCGACTTCAACCTACGGCGTCAGCCCGCCGGGCGGCACCAGCGGCTCGGCCCCGAATTATCCGACCTGGGGCGAACCGCAATCCAGCGGCTCGCAACCCACCACGAACGCCCAGCCGGTAAGCAACGCGACCTGGGGCAGCCCGAATGGGGCGAGCGTCAACCCGGGCCCCGCGTCGTCGACCTCGCTGCCCGGCAGCACCTCGTTCCAGGGCGGGACCTACAACAGCACCGGCGGCAGCTATCCGTCCACCGGCGGCAGCTCGGCCCCGGGCGGCTCGACGCCCAGCTATCCGACCTCGGGGGCTTACCCGGACAGCTTCCGCTGAGTCCTTGGACCACGACGTGAGATCGGAGCCGATTTCAACCGGACGATGCTGGGCCTCAACGGGTCGAGCGTCGTCCGGTTTTTCTTTTTGGCGGGTCGGCCGGCGGGCTTAGCGTTGGGTCACGGTGTTGCGGAGCGTGCCGATGCCATCGATGGAAATCTCGACCACATCGCCCCGGTTCAGCGTGAAGCGGTCGTCGGGCACAATGCCGGTGCCGGTCAGCAGGACCACGCCGTTGGGATAGACATTGTCGCGGCTGAGGTAATCGATCAGCGAATCGAACGAGCGATGCAGTTGGCCCAGGTCGGTCTGGCCTTCAAACACAATCTGGTCACCGCGGCGGATCAGCAGGTGGATGTGGGTCTCGGTCAGCGGCGGCAGAAAATCCACCAGCGTGATGCACGGCCCCAGGCTGCAGGATTGGTTGTAGAGCTTGGCCTGCGGCAGATACAGCGGGTTGGCTCCCTCGATATCGCGACTGCTCACGTCGTTGCCAATCGTGTAGCCCACCAGCCGCATCTGGCTATTGAGCACCAGGGCCAGCTCGGGCTCCGGCACGTTCCACTGGCTGTCGCTGCGAATGCGAATGGCGTTCTCGGGGCCGACCACGCGATTGGGCGTGGCCTTGAAAAACAGCTCGGGCCGGTCGGCGTCGTACACCTGATCGTACACGCTGGCGGCCGTCTCCGATTCGGCCATCCGCGCCACCTGGCTTCGCTTGTAGGTCACGCCCGCCGCCCAGATTTCTTGATCGTCAATCGGGGCCAACAGCGTCAGCCGCGTGGCGGGGATCGGGTGGGCCTCGTCGGCCAAGAACTCAATCGTCTGCACCAGGTCTTCGGAGTCCTCGAGCAGCTCGGTCAGCGAGCGGTACTGCCGACCATCCAACACCACCGGCACAACCGAGTCATCGCGGTACAGGCCAACGGCGGTCTCACCCGTGTGAGAGCGGTATTTGCACAGGCGCATCGCGGGCGGTGTCCAGGGGCCGAGGGGGAGGGACTGCGAAACCTCTGCCCGAATTTAGCAGGCCTTCCCGGCCCGTAAAGTCTCAAGAACCTGTCGCAGGTCTTCGGGCAGCGGGGCCTCGAACTCGTGCTCGTGACCGGTTTGGGGGTGAGCAATCACCAACCGCTTGGCGTGCAGGGCCTGGCGGTCGATCAGCACGCGGTCGGCAAACTCCACCGG
>JBJHDE010000114.1:0-11233 GCA_050486385.1 Planctomycetales bacterium
ATCAGTGCGATAGCTGATAGACGGTGACAGTCGCGTCGAAGCACAACCATTCCAGTCAACGTGAACTGTTTCCAGCACTGCTTGCTCGCAAGCAAGCAGTGGCACACTCTTTGATGAAGCACAGTTGCCCTCGCGTTTCTTCACTGGTGGGGGCAGCCCTGCCGAGGCCATGCCATGAGAGGGCTGCCTGGCCAGAATGCTGGGCCTCAGGTGGTGGCGGCTTGCTCCATGGCGTCGGCTTCCTTGATCATTTGATTGATCAATTTCAGCTCGGCCTTGAAGTCGCCATTCTCGCGGAACTTGCGGATTCCCACCTGCGAGCGTTTCGCGGCACCGGTGTACTTCTCCAGAAGCTGCTTGATCGAGCGGCTGGCCAGGTTGTCGACATCGGCCAGGGTGCTCTTGAGCGAGATGTTGAGCACCTTCTTAATCTGGTTGGGTGAGGGCGGCTGATTCGAGGCGTCGCTGACCAGCTTCTCCAGCGACTTCTTCAATTCGCTCAAAGCCGTCTGAAGCTTGTCGAGCACCTTCTCGTAGATGGAGATCTTGTTTTTGAACTCGGCCGATTGCAGCAGTTTCTTCCGCTTCTTGCCAAGCTGCTTGTCGATATCGTCCAGCAGCTTCTCGGCCTTCTTCATCTCCGCATCCAGGCTCTTGGACAAGAAAGTCCAGTTCGTGCTCGCGTTGATGGCCTGCTTCTCGAAGTCGTTGATGCCCTTGATGAATCGCTTGACGTTGCCGTCCGCGTAATTCTCAACGGGCTCCTTGGCGACCTCGTTCCACTTCTTGCCCTCTTTCTTGACCTTCTGCGTGAGATAGAGGTACAGCTCGTCGACCCCCTCGCCGCCGATCTTCGTGAGTTCAAAGGCATTGTTCACCATGTCGGAGAACTTGTCGGCCGCCTTGTCGACCTCCTTGTCGATCGATCGCAAAATCTTGTCAGCATTGGTCAGGCTATCGCGAAGCTTGCCCACGGGCGTCTCCTTGGGAATGGGTGGTCGAGAGTTGGGGAAATCGCGGAACCCCCGGACAATTCGCCTTGTGCGGCAGTGCAGAATCCGGGTGAGCCTGCCTCGGTGTGCGTCCGCACGCATCCAATGTCGTGCGCGTGGCCTCTGAACCGCGCCGTCTCAACGCGACCCAAATCGAGCCGGGGGAGCGGGACATGAGTCCCGAAAGCTCGGGGAAAGTTGCAGGTGGGACGAAACATCACCCGCGATTGTAGACGATTGTCCGCCGACTCTCCAAAGGAAAAAAATCAGCCCGATTCGGGTGCGCCGGTTGGCCCAGGCCAGGGCAACCCGTTCGGCCTCCATGAATGACCACTGGAGCGAGCATCGGGCGAGCTTGATCCAGCGACCCGGTCAGGGCGCGTCGAGCTGAGTTTCTAACCGCTGGACTTGTTGGCGGAGTTGCTCGATCTCGGTGTCGCGGCGTTCGAGTTCCTGACGGAGTTGCCCGATGGCTTCGCGGAGCATGCGGCTCTCGTCGGCCAACAGCCGCAGGGTATCGCGGGGCACGGCCTCGATGGCCGGTTCGGGCCGAACGGCCACGGTGGATTCTTCGGGACCCAGGACGGTTTCGCGGAGTTCGACCTCGCCGGATTCCAGCCGCCTGAGGCTTTGCGAACGACCGAGCCCCAGTTGCGGATTGGTCGCCCGCTCGACCGGTTCGACGGGGCCAGCGTTGCCGAGCACGATTTCGACGTTGCGGACCGCTTCGCCACGTCGGATGCTCATGGCCACGCGGTCGCCGGGCTGCTTGCGCAGCACCAGCCCCACGGCCTGATAGACGCTCCGGATAGGACGATGATCGGTGGCCAGCACCCGATCGCCGGCTTCCAGCCCGGCGGCGGCGGCCGGGCCATCGGGGCGGACCCGCTCGATGACCACGCTGCCGGGTTCGTCACCGGCGGCCAACGACAGGCCGAGTTCGGGCCGGCGACGTTCCAGCACGACCACGCCCGGCGTGTCGGCTTCGGCCTCGGCATTGACCAGTCGTTCAATGTGAAAGGCCGGAACGGCGTAGGTCCAGCCGCTGCGTTCGGCGGCGGTCTCGGTGGCCACAATGATGCCACGAAGTCGCCCATTGAGGTCCAGCACGCCGGCCCCACAACTGCTGGCGGTGGTCCGCAGATCGCATTGCAACAGCGGCGGAAACCACGCACCCACCGTGCGGTCGGTTCCGCCGAGAATGCCCAACGACAGCACCGGCTCTTCCATCCCGCTGGCCGCCGCCGACAGCAATCGCATCCCCGCCGCGGGCGGCTCGTGGGACAAATGCAGCCCCGGCAACGCATTGTCTTTCACCCGCAACAGGCTCAGGCCCGAGTAGCGAACCACCACCCGCAATTCGGCCGCCAGGCTGCGGCCATCGGCCAAGGTGACCTGGATCCGCGAGCCGGCCGGGGCGTTGACGAAGGTGGCAATCCGGCCTTCGCCCAGCAGCACGCCCGAGCTGACGCGGATCTCGGGCGGCTGCTCGTCGGGGTCCTGTTGGCCTTCGGTGTCGCGTTGGCTCTCGGGCAGGCGGACCCGCAGGGTCACGGTGGCGGCTTTCAATTGCCGGGCCAGTACCTCGGTATCAACCAGCCGAGGGGCCTCGGCGGAACGGTTGGCTTCGGTGGCGGGGGCCGACTCCTGGGCCGTCAGCGCAGTGCCCCCCAGACTCAGGCCCAGCCCGAGCAGACACGCCCGCGAAATCGCCAACAAGCCATGCATGAACAGAGACGAAAGAGAACTGGGTTGCGGGGCAACTGGGGAACGAGGCACGAGGGTCTTGCCGGCCTCGATTGTGCGCGTTTCAGGTGGTTCGATTGACCGCGGAGCCGGACCAGCCAGGGACTTGGGCCTGCTCAACGATTGGGCCTTGCCAGCGATCGGGCCCTGCGTGGGGACGTCAGACCGTAGCCCGCGTCCCCAATGGGCTGGGCATCAGATATCCACCCGAGGTCGCAGATCGCCGGCGGCTTCCAGGTCGAACAGCGCCTCGCGCACGGCCGGATCGAGTTCCAGCAGCCGGTCCATCTGATCGGCGTCGGCCGATTGGAAGCCCACACTCCGGGCCTCCGCGGGTCGGGGGGCCAAGGCCAGGGCCGGTTCCGTGGGCGGATGCGGTACCGGCGACTCGGTCGATTGGCCCGCAAACTGCGTGGCCACAATCAACACCACGGCGGCGGCGGCCCCCAGGCCCATCCATCGGGCCAAAATGGTCCACCTGGAATGTTGGGCTGCGGGGCGTTCGTGGCCGATCCGCCGACTCGCCCCGGGCCGATTTGCTGGAAACGAACTCGCCAGCCCCTGGGCCTGTTGGTTGAGGGTCTGGGCCAGTTCGGCAAAGCCTGCGGCTTCGAGATCGTCGAACTCCGGCGGGGCCTCCTGGGTCGGGGGGGCCGCTTCGCTGGGGTCGGGCCGATGGATCCGCGGTTCAAAAGGCATGGATGGCTCAAATGACATGGGTCAGGTCCTCCCACGCATGGGTTGGAACGTCCGTGGCGGCCGACCCGCCCCGACGCCCCAGGCGTTCCTTGAGGGTGGCCAACCCGTGGTGGATGCGGCTCTTGACGGTGCCCAGCGGGCAATTCAGCACTTCGGCGATTTCCTCGTAGGCCAGATGTTCGCTGAACCGCAGGACCAGGGCGTGCCGTTGGCCATCGGGCAGCCGGGCGACTTCGCCCCACAGGCTGGCTTTCCACTCCTCGACCTCAATGCGGGCCTCGGCCGCCGGGGCGCTGGGCTCCTGCGACGGCTGATTGCCCCACAGCACTTGCAGCTTCCGCCGCCACAGTCCGCTACGGCGTCGGTGCCGGCGTTCCAGGTTGAGCAGAATGCCGTAAATCCAGGTGAACAAACTACTTCGGCCTTCGTACTTGCTGTCCTGACGGGCCAATTCCAGGAACGTCTCTGGGGTCAGATCATCGGCATCCCAGGGATTGCCGGTCAGCACCAACGCGGCCCGGTGGACCCGATCGAAGTAACGCTCGGTGGCGTCATCTACGTCAATTTGCGGCATACGAGCCTCACCTGCGGCGATCGGGTTCCGGGGCGGGGACCAAGCCCGCCTGACCAGCTTCCAGTATATCCGAGCGCAGAGCCCACGCCGAGAGTTTGTCGCTCGGGAACCGCGCCGGGTTCATCCTGGCTGGAGAATTCCCCAACTTCCTTGGGCGTACAGCTTCTCACAGCGCCCCCGGTTTCGGGTCAAGTTCCGAAGAATCCACGTTTGACGATTCCGCCGGCAACCACTATCACAACAATGGCTTTGTGCTCACTGGCCGAGTTTCTCGGCCCGCCCTTTGCGGGGGCGGAACCCGGGGCCAGGTGTCAACTGAATCCGCCGGTTTCCGTGCCGGTTCCGCTCCCCCGGCCGCTAGCCGGTTGGTAAGCCGATGTCGACTCCCGTCCGACTCATTCTCGCTCTGCACAATCATCAGCCGGTCGGCAACTTCGACGGCGTCTTTGAGCAATCGCTGGCCGATAGCTATCAGCCGTTTCTGGATGTGCTCGAAGAGTTTCCCTCGTTGCGGATCTCGCTGCACACCAGTGGCTCGCTGCTGGAGTGGTTACTGATCCACCACGGCGAGTACGTCGATCGGCTGGCGCGATTGGTCGCCGAAGACCGCATCGAGATCATCGGCGGAGCCTACTACGAGCCGATTCTGACCATGCTGTCGCGGCACGACCGCATCGGCCAGATCACCCGCTACCGGCACCTGCTGGAACAGCGTTTGGGCGCCTCGGTCCGTGGGCTGTGGATCCCCGAGCGGGTGTGGGAACCGGCGCTGGTGGCCGACCTGGCCGACGCGGGCGTCGAGTTCACCCTGCTGGACGATTTCCACTTCAAGAACGCGGGCCTCGATGAGGGCCAACTCGCCGGCTACTACATCTCGGAAGAGCAAGGTCGGCTGGTGCGTGTGTTTCCCATCGACGAGCAATTGCGCTACCTGATTCCCTTCCGCGACGTCCCCGAGACCATCAACTATTTGCGGCACACGCATCAAGAGCGGCCCGACGCGGTGTTGGTCTTTGGTGACGATGGCGAGAAGTTCGGCGTGTGGCCCGAGACCAAGCGAACCGTTTACGAAGAAGGCTGGCTCCGCCGCTTTTTTGAAGCCCTGGTGCAATGCCAGAACGAAGGCTGGCTGGAACTGGCCACCTTTGGCGAGACAATCGACCAACGGCCGCCCACGGGCAAAATCTATCTGCCTGGGGCCAGCTATCGCGAGATGACCGAATGGGCCCTGCCGGTCGAGCGGCAGATTGAATACGACACCCTGGTCGAGCAACTTCAGCACGATCCCCGCTGGCCGGCGATCAAGCGATTCGTGCGTGGCGGCATCTGGCGGAATTTTAAGGTCAAGTACCCCGAAACCGACGAGATGTACTGCCGGATGATGATGGTCAGCAACCGGCTGCACGCGTTGGAATTGGCCTCGCGAAACGGCAAGCTGCTGGACGACGCCCGGATTGAGTTGTACCGCGGCCAGTGCAATTGCCCGTATTGGCACGGGGCGTTTGGCGGGGTGTACCTGCCGCATTTGCGAAACGCCATCTACCGCCATCTGATTGCCGCCGACACGTTGATTGAACAATCCACCCGGCCAGCAGGGCCCTGGGTGGAAGCCAGCGATGGCGACTTCAACCTGGATGGCCGCCCGGAGGTGCAACTGGCCAACGATGCCCTGGTGGCCTTGCTGGCCCCCGCCACCGGCGGCCTGATGTACGAACTCGACTTGCGTTCGATTCGACTCAACCTGTTGGCCACCATCACCCGCCGGCCCGAGAGCTACCACCGGGCCGTCATGGGCGGAGCCAGCGGCAGCCTGGCGACCATCAACACCGAAGTCATCTTCAAGCAGCCCGATCTCGACAAGCGGCTGGTCTACGATCCCTATCCCAGAAAGAGTCTGGTCGATCACTTTTTCGATAACGATCTGACCCTCGACAGTCTGGCCGCCGGCCACGCGCTGGAACGCGGCGATTTCGCCGCCGGTGTGTTCGAGGCCACGATTCGCTCGTCCAACCAATCGGCCGAGGTCGTGCTCACTCGCGAGGGCAACGCCTGGGGTCACCCCTTCACGCTGAGAAAGACCATCAGCCTGGCCGCTGGGCAGGCGGGACTGCGGGTGCATTACGAACTGGAGGGCCTGCCGCCCGACACGCCGATGCACTTCGCCCCGGAGTTCAACTTCGCCGGCCTGCCGTCGGGCGCCGAAGACCGCTACTTCCACGATGGCGACGGCCAGCGGTTGGGCGATCTGGGCACGCGGATCGATCGCCAGGGCGACCTGCTGCACCTGGTGGACGATTGGCAGGGCCTGGATGTGGGCGTGCGGCTTTCGAAATCCGGCGGCCTGTGGGCTTACCCGGTCGAGACCGTCAGCCAGAGCGAAGGCGGCTTCGAGGCCGTGCATCAATCGGTGGTGGTTCACCCGCATTGGATTGTCACCGCCGATGACGAAGGCCGCTGGGAGGCCACCATCGACCTGACCTTCCAGACCCGCACGACGACCGAAACGGTCGAGGAACGGATCGCCACGACCACCCCAAGCTGAGGGGGCGCGGCGTGAGCGGCTCATTGCCGTGGCGGGCCTCGGCACGGTGGGCGTTTTCGTCAGATCAAGCCGCCGGAGTGGCCTCTCGGGAAACCGGTGCCTGTCGTGCGGTTTGGGCAAGCGAAACCGACGGGTTTCTGGCGAAGTGGGCGAATTTCAGCGGTTGCCCCTGCCAGTCGGGCCATGCAGGATGAAGGGTCGAGGCCGATTGCCCGTGCCGCGGTCCAAATCGTCCGGCTCGTACTCAGATATCGCCCATGGATCCCGCCTTGTTGGCCCAGCGGCTTGAAGCCGCCCGGCACGAGTTGCTCGACCTTTCGGCGCGCAACCGCTTGCTCAATAGCCCGCGTCGGGCGACCCGGGCCAATCGGCTCGATGTGGTCGACGAACTCAGCGAGCAGGTGTTTCAAAAGCTGGTGATCGAAGCCGCCAGCATGAGCTTCCTGCCCGCCGAATCCGCGGACGACACCGATTCGCCAACCGACACCGATTCGCCAACCGACGCGACATCGTCCACCGACGGCGCAACCGGCGACGACGCAACCCCCGAAGACGCAACTGGCGAGCCGCCGCACCCCGCGGCACACACCACCCAAGCCGAACTGGACGACGAGGCCGCATCGCCGGAGGATCGGGCCTTCGTCTTTGATGCGCCGGCCTTGCCGCAACCCGAAGACGACGAGACCAACGGCGGCCTGGCCGCGCGGCACACCGACGACCGCTTGCAAACGCGGCTGACCACCGAGCAGCTTCAGAAGCGGCTGCTGCGGTTGTATTACGACGCCCGCACTTATGAAGAAGAGCAGGGTGTGAACGTGCTGTTCTTGGCCCTGGGGCTGTTGAAGTGGGTCGAGGTCGACAAGGGCGGTGTCGAGCGTTATGCCCCGCTGCTGCTGGTGCCGGTGGCCTTGCAACGCCGCTCGGCCCGGTCGCGGTTTCGCTTGAAGTTTACGGGCGACGAGGTGGTCACGAATCTCTCGCTCCAGGCGCGGCTGCGGGATTTTGGGATCGCGCTGCCCGATGTGCCCGAGGACCTGGGCGAGGTCTCGCCGCGGGCGTACTTCGCGGCGGTCCGCGAGGCGATTGGCGTCCAGCCGAACTGGGAGGTGTTGGAGGACGACATCCAGCTTGGTCTGTTTTCGTTCGCCACGTTTCTGATGTATCGCGATCTCGATCCGACCCACTGGCCCGAACAGAATCCGCTGGAGGCCCGGTCGCTGATTCAACGTCTGCTGGTCACGGGGTTTGATCCTGACGACCCGCCGTCGTTGTGTGGCGACGACGATTCGATCGACGATCATCTGGATCCCGCCGCCGCGATGCACGTGGTCGATGCTGATGGCTCGCAGGCCCTGTCGGTCGAGGAGGCCCGTCGTGGCCGGAGCCTGGTGATTCAAGGTCCGCCGGGCACCGGCAAAAGCCAGACGATTACCAATCTGCTGGCCGCCGCCGTTCGCGACGGCAAGAAGGTGCTGTTCGTGGCCGAGAAGATGGCCGCCTTGGAGGTGGTCTTCCGGCGGATGCAACAGATCGGCTTGGGCGAACTGTGCCTTGAACTCCATAGCCATCGCGCCCGCAAGCGGCAGGTGCTTGATGATCTCAAGGCCTCGCGGGATCTGCCGCCACCGCGGACGCCTGAGAATCCGACTCTCATCGACGAACTCCGCGGCCACCGCGATCGGCTGAACGAGCACGCCCGGCAGATCCACGCCCCGCTGGAACCGTCTGGCATCAGTCTTTATCAAGCCATGGGGCGCCTGGTGCGATTGACGGCCCAGGGGGTCTCACCGCCGGCGTTTGCGTTGCCCGGCGCCGAGAACTGGACGGCTGCCGACTTTCAGCGTCGCCAGCGTTTGGTCGAGCAGCTTGCCGAGCAACTCCACGAGCTGGGCCCCGTCGGCCAGCATCCGTGGCGGGGCGTGCAAGCCCACGGGATTTTGCCTTCGGATCTGGAGCGTCGCACCCGCGAGCTGCCGGGCCTGTTGGAGCAGGTCGCCGGCTTGCGGTCGCTGGCCAACTCGTTGGCTCAACCGTTTGCTGCCCCGCCAGCGGAGACCCTGGCCGAGCTGGAACGCTGGGCCGAGCAGGTGGCCGTGTTCATGGAATTGCCACGGGGAATCGATCCCGCCTGTCTGGCCGCCGATGTCTGGGAGCACCAGTTGCAGGACCTCGGCAAACTGGTGGAGACCGGATTGCAACTCGACGAGTCCCGTCGGGCGGTTGCCGACCGCGTGGCCGAAGTGGCTTGGCGAACCGATCTCACCGAGCCACGACGCACCCTGGCGGCCTGGGGCACACACCCGCTGCGTTGGTTCGTACCGGCCTATTGGCGAGCCCGCGGCACCTTGGCGGGCGTGCTGTCTGGCCCGTTGCCCCCGAGTGTCGAAGAGCAGCTCGCCCTGATCGACCATCTGATGCGGGCGCAGCGGATCATCGAGCAATTCCGCGACGAGTCATGGCGGCAGGATCTGGGCAAGGCGGCCTTTGGCACCCAGTGGCGTGGCCCCGAGAGCGATTGGTCGGCCTTGCACGCCGCAACCGAATGGGTCGGGGCCTGCCAACGGGCGGGCCTGCCCGAGAGCTTCCGTCGCACCGCCGGCGAGCGGCAAGCGGTCAGCACGTTGCAATCGCTGGTGGCTCCGACGCGGCAAGCCATCGCCCAGGGCTGCGGCGCCTGCCAGGCCTTTTTTGAAACCTTCCAGTTGAACCTGACGCGCGCGTTTGGCCAGCAGCGGCTGGACGACGTGCCCTTGCAGGATCTGGCCGAACGGCTGGCGGCGTGGCAGGCACGACCCGAGGCCCTATCGCATTGGACGGCCTTTTATGCTTCGTGGTCGGCGCTCATCGGCGCGTTACTCGGCCCGTTGGCCGAACTGGTTGATCGCGACTCCTTTGGCTCCGACAGCGTAGTACCGGCCTTTCAGTATGTGATTTACGACAGCATGGCGCGATTGGGTTGGCAGCAGTATCCCAGCCTGGCGCAATTTTACGGTGGGCGACACGAACAGATCGTCGCGCGGTTTTGTGAACTCGATCGGCAACGGATCGACCTGGCCCGTTCCGAGGTGGCGCAAGCTCATTACAACGGCCTGCCGCGCGGCAGCTTCACGTTTGGTGGGCTGGGGGTGTTGCTCAACGAGTTTGAGAAATCCCGCGGGCACCGGCCCATCCGCCGCTTGTTGGCCGAAGCGGGCCTGGCCGTGCAGGCCATCAAGCCGGTGTTCATGATGAGCCCGATTTCGGTGGCCCAGTACCTGGAGTCGGGACGGCTGGAGTTCGACTTGCTTGTGATTGACGAGGCCAGCCAGGTTCGCCCGGTCGATGCCCTGGGGGCCGCCGCGCGGTGTCAGCAGATGGTCGTGGTGGGCGACGATCAGCAGCTTCCGCCGACATCGTTTTTCCGGCGGATCGGCGACGAGGACGAAGCCGCCCCCGACAGCCTCGAAGTCCGCGACCTGGAGAGCGTGCTGGGGCTGTGCCGTGCGCAGCGCATGCCGCAACGCGTGCTCCGCGGGCATTACCGCAGTCGTCATCAATCGCTGATTGCCGTCAGCAACCAGGAGTTCTACGACGGCCGTTTGCTGGTGGTGCCCAGCCCGCACCTGGGCGGCGACGAGTTCGGCTTGCAGTTTCGTCACGTCGCCGACGGAGTGTTCGACCGTGGGCGTACGGCGACCAACCGCATCGAGGCCCAGGCCGTGGCTCAAGGGGTGCTCGAGCATGCGCGGCGGACGCCGGAACTCAGCCTGGGTGTGGGTACGTTCTCGGTCGCGCAGCGCGACGCCGTGTTGGATGAGTTGGAAGTCCTCCGCCGCGACCATGCCGAACTCGATACCTTTATCAATCGCGGTGGCCATGAGCCGTTTTTTGTGAAAAACCTGGAGACGATTCAAGGTGACGAGCGGGATGTGATTCTTATCTCCATTGGTTACGGCCGCGATCGCGATGGCCGCTTGACCATGAATTTTGGGCCGCTCAACAACGAGGGTGGCCATCGCCGGTTGAATGTGTTGATCAGTCGCGCGCGGTATCGTTCGGTGGTTTACAGTTCCATCACCTCGGCCGATGTGGATACCAACCGCTCGGCGGCCCGGGGTGTCGAGGTGTTGAAGGTGTTTCTGCGCTACGCCGAAACCGGACGGCTCGCCGCGCCCAAGCAAGCCACCGGCGACTCGGAATCGGTGTTTGAAGAGCAAGTGGCCGCCTGCCTCGAACAGGCCGGCTACACGGTGCATCCTCAGGTGGGCCTGGGCGGATTTCGGGTCGATCTGGGCGTGGTCGATCCTCGACATCCCGAGCGTTACATCTTGGGCGTGCAATGCGATGGGCCCAACTATCGCGATGCCCCGGCCGCCCGGGATCGCGACCGCAGTCGCCCCGAGGTGCTGGCCAGCCGCGGCTGGCGATTGCATCGTATCTGGGCCAGCGATTGGTTCCGCCGACCCCGCGAACAGCAGCAAGCCCTCGTGGCCGCCGTGGCCGAGAGCCTCTCGGAGCCCGAAGACCCTGAGCCGGCCCCAACCCACCGCTTAGCACCTCAGCCGGCCGTTGCCCGACTGGCCGAAGCCCCCGCGCCTGGCAAAGCCCCCTCGCCCGGCAGAGCCGCAGGCGCGGACTTGCCCACTGAGCCCTACAAAGAGGCCAGCTTCAAGCTCAACGCGCCCGAGCCAATCCCAGAAA
>JBJHDE010000115.1:0-6276 GCA_050486385.1 Planctomycetales bacterium
CGCGGCCCAGGGTGGGAAGGGCCAGAGTCGCCAGGCCAGCGGCCAGGAAGTCGCGTCGGGGCAGGTGCGCAGTCATGAATTGGCTTTCGAAGCGGGACAAGGGATTCTCAGCAGCGGCCCACCCGCCACCAGCACCCGCCAGTGTAGCCCGAACCGATTGGCAACGCACGCCGGTGGCCCTGGGCCGGAGGCGTGGCCCAGAGTGGTTGCTTTTCTTTCTCGCGCAAGGGAACGAACTGGCCTGCGATGCGACACGCTGGCCGGCGTGGTCGCAGACCCGCGGACACATCCCACGGTGGCCACATCCCACGGTGGCCACATCCCACGGTGGCCACATCCCACGGTGGCCACATCCCACGGTGGACACGGACCCGCGTGGCGATTCGACCTGTCTGGTGAGGCTCAGCTTGCCGCGGCGCTGACGACCGGCAGTTGGGCGTTCCAGATACTCGACCCCGATGGCGAAGCCGGCCGCTTGGGCAGATAGTCGGCCAAACCGCCTTGCGGCATGGCGTAGGGCTCAATCGCCTTGGCCACCGCACCTGGGACCTGGAAGCGGTCGCGAGGATCGCGGGCCAGCATGGTGTTGACCACCTCGGCCAGTTCTTTGGGAACCCGCCGGTTGATGTCGGTCACCATCGGAGGATCCTCCTGGTAGCGCGCCATCAGCTTCTCCACCGCGTTGGCCCCTACGAACGGCAGCCGTCCGGTGAGCATCCGGAAGCAGGTCGCCCCCAGGCTGTAGATATCGCTGCGGATATCGGCCGTGCGGGTGCAGCGGCCTTGCTCGGGGGCAATGTAGTCGACGGTCCCCAGGATCTGCCCGTCGCCGGTGAGATCGTCGTCGCTGCGGGTCTCGGCCGAGAAGCGGGCCAGGCCCAGGTCGAGAATCTTGACCTCGGGTCGGCCTTCGGGCATCACGGCGCGAATCAGCAGGTTGTCGGGCTTGATGTCGCGATGGACCAGCCCGTTCTCGAAGGCATGTTGCAGGCCCAGACACGCCTGGCGAATGCACTCGCAGGCCCAGGGCACCGGCAGCCGCCCGTACCGCTCCAGCCACCAACTCAGCGGGCGGCCGCCGACAAACTCCATGACCAAGAAGTGCTTGTCGCCAATTTGGTTGGCGTCCAGGGCCTGCACGATGTTGGGATGCTGCAAGCGGCTGACGGCCTCGATCTCGCGAAGAAACCGCCGCCGAGTCTCGCCCTCGGGCAGGCACTTGGGCCGCATCACCTTGATAGCCACCAACCGGCCCATCCGCTCATGCCGGGCGCGATACACCACGCCCATGCCGCCGGCCCCGAGCTGATCGAGCAAGCGATACTGACCGAGGTGGAACTCGGTGCGTCCGGCCATGAGTTCGCGGCCCTGCCACACGGTGAGCCGATTCTCGTTGACCAGATGATCAACCAAGTCGATCGGTTCCGAGGGGAGGGTTCGTTTGAGGACCCCGGCACACAGGGAACGATATTCTTGCTCGCTCAGAAGGGCGGCTTTCCGCAGGGCCTTCAGAAATCGGTCGATCGTCATCATCATGCTGAAGCCAAACCGAGTGGCCCGCCGTCTCGGAAGTGAAAGCCCCCTCACTTGGTCTGCGAGAAGGGCCTCGACGGCGAAGATTGGATATGAAGAACTCTCCTATGCGAAAACCGTGCCCAACGGCACATCACGCAGGGGAGCGGCGACCGGCTCAGCGGAAGGGACGCCGAAATCCAAGAAACGACCTGCTCTTTCGGCGGGCCCTGCTTTTGAGATAGGACTTTCCCCTCAAGCGCCAGATTCACATCGTGGACAATCCGCCGCAGGGTCAATTCGCGCTGGCGCGAGAAGATCACGCGGGGGGAGCAACTCGCAGGCTCCGAACGTAGCCCACCAAGTGTGCAAAGCTCTCGCAGAAGGTGGCCGCGTGCATCCGTCGCCGGAGTTCGCTGGTCAGGGCGGCCCCGCCTACCACCACCGCCACCCCCTGGGCATCGGCCGCCGCATACAGGCGGTCGTATCCAGCCAGAAACCGATCCGCCTGTTCCACGGCCGAGATACTCAACCACAGCAGCCGCGGCCGCAACTCCTCGACCGCCCGAATCAGGCTGTCAAACGGCAGTCCGCTGCCCAGATTTTCGGCCCGCCATCCTTGCTCGCGGAGCACCGTCTCGACGATGGCCGTGGGCAATCGGTAGGGGTCGCCCGAAGGCGTGCCCCCAATGGCCAACAGGCCCTGCTGGGGCGGATCCGTCAGGGCCAAACGCAGCTCGTGCAGGCAACGCTCGATGAGTTCGCAGGCCCGCCGCTCCTGGTAGACCTCCAGCGAATTGCATTCCCAAAGTGTACCAACCGCGTGCATGGCAGGGGCGAACAGCTCGTCGGCAATCCGAGCGATGCTCCAATCGGCCAGAAACAGGTTCAGCACCACCCCCCGACAGACGGCCTCGTTGCCGCTGCGGAGCCCCTGTTCAAACTCCTCGCGAGCCCGCGCCAGCGAGACTGGCCCCTGACCGGTGGTGGGTGGTAGGCCCAGCAATTCGGGTCGGGCGAGGGTCTGACCTTGTTCCCGCACAAACTGCAACACGTCGGGCAGGGCCAGCCGACGGTGCTTGCCAGCGGTGCGATTGGCATCCAACAGACCCTTGTTGCACCATCGCTTCAGCGACGATTCGCTGACGCCGATTGCCAGGGCAACCTGTTTGGGGCTGAAGAATCGCTGACTCATCACCGGACCAGTCCGCACAGCACGGAAAGAGTTGAAGACCACCGTCGAACTCCAAGATTCTTCGGCTCTCGGGCGGGGTCGGAAACACCGAGGTCCGCCAGCCTCCGCCGCCACGACCCAGTCTCTCGAACGGACGCTTGGCAAGCCATCCCCGCCACTAGAAGGGGGTTGGCCCACGGCCGAGTTCAGGCCCGGGTATTGTAGAGGACCGTCGGGATTCGCCCAGATTCGCCTGCCAAGGGGCCCGTGCGGCGGTTCGCCCCTTTTGCATCGTGCCGAGCTGTGCGCAGAATGCTCAAACCGTTGGGCCACTGGGCGCGACGGTCCTTCCAGCCAGCATGCCCCAGAGAGTCGCCATGTCGGGCCCCGTTGCCGCTATTCGCCGCATCCGTTGCGACCAGTCCGATGCCTCCACCGCCCTGGCCGAGCTGCGAGCCCGACTCAGCCCCCAAGGCGATGTGGTCAGCGAAGCCGGCCGCCAACGGACGATCGACGTCTTCGGCGAGGCTCTCACCCCCCGCCAGGTCGTTCAGCGGATTGCCGGCGATGTCGAGCGCGTCGGCCTGTCGGCGGTGCTGGACTACACCCGACGCATCGACCGGGCCGAGATTTCGCCGGTGACCCTGCGTGTGACGGCCCAGGAGTTGGCCGAGGCCCACGCCACCGCCGATGCCGGGCTGTTGGAAGCGGTCCGCCGAGTCCGCGAGAACGTGGCCCGCTTTCAGCAGGCGATTTTGCACCGCGATGTTCGCGTCGATTTGCCCCAGGGCGGCTACCTGGCCCAACGCTATCGGCCCCTGGGCCGAGTCGGCATCTGCGTGCCGGGCGGTGCCGCGGCCTATCCGTCCACGGTGCTGATGACCGCCGTGCCAGCCCAAGCCGCCGGCGTGGCCGAAATCGCCGTGGTCGCGCCGCCCACGCCGTTTGGCTCGTACAATCGCGACTTGCTGGCCACTTGCCACGAGTTGGGCATTCGCGAGGTCTATCGCATTGGCGGCGCTCAGGCCGTGGCGGCCCTGGCCTACGGAGTGGACGGCCTGCCGGGGGTGGACAAGATTGTGGGGCCTGGCAACCTGTTCGTCGCCCTGGCCAAGCAGCATGTCTACGGTCAGGTGGATATCGACTCGATCAGCGGCCCCAGCGAGGTGGTGGTCGTGGCCGACCAGACCGCGCGGCCCGCCTGGGTGGCGGCCGACCTGATTGCCCAGGCCGAGCATTCACCTGGGGCCAGCCTGTTGGTCACCTGGCACGAGCCGCTGTTTGAGGCCGTGGCCGATCAACTGGCCCGTCAGCTTGAGCAGGCCGAGCGTGGCGACCTGGCCATGGCCAGCCTGATCGAGTTCGGCGGCCTGATCCTGGCCCGCGACGCCGAGGAAGCCTGTCGGATCACCACCAGCTTTGCCCCCGAACACCTGCACATTCAGACGGCCGATCCCGAAGCGCTGCTCGAACGCATTCCCACCGCCGGAGCGGCCTTCCTGGGCGACTACAGCCCGGTGGCCGTGGGCGACTACGTGGCGGGGCCCTCGCATGTGCTGCCCACCAGCGGAACCGCGCGGTTTGGGCATGGCCTCAGCGCCAACGATTTTCTTCGCCCGCACAGTGTGATTGCCTACACCGCCGGCGATCTGGCCGATGTGGCCGACACCGTCGAGCGGCTGGCCACGGCCGAGGGCCTGACCGCCCACTGGCGGAGCGTGGCCGAGCGCCGTGACGCCCAGCCCTAGGCCGGCACGATTCGCCTTCCGGCAAGCTCAGTCATCCAGCAAGTCGGTGAAGTCCTTGCGCTTGCCGGGCCGGATGATCTCGTTGCCTTCTTCGTCCCATTCCTGACTTGAGACGGCCTTACCGTCCTTGTAAGTCTGTTCCAGCTTCTTGACCCCGTTGGGGTGATAGACCACGGTCACTCCGACCGGCTTGTCCTCGGCGTACTCGCTCTGTTGCCGCACCTGGCCATCGGGATAGAAGGTCTGCATCGTCCCGTGCCGCCGGCCATCGCGGAAGTTCCAGACCCGCGTCTTGTTGCCGTCCACGTCGTAGCTGACCCATTCGCCCTGGCGGCCGCCGTCGCGGTAGTTGCCCTCGGAGCGTTCGCCGCCGGCACTCGACCGGCTGGGGGCGAACTCAACCCACGGGCCGGTCCGCTTGCCGTTGCTGTACTCGCCGGTCGTCTCGCCAATGCGGGTGTGGGTCACCCAACGGCCGTGCTTTTCGCCATCGACGTAGGCCCCCTCTTCCATCAGGCTGCCGTCAAAGTCCCAGGTCCGCCAGGTGCCAACCTTCTTGCCGTGCTCGTAGTCGCCCTGCTCGGCCAGTTGCCCCGTCGAGTGCCAGCGGCTGGACGTGCCGTGGGGCTCGCCGCTGGCGTAGGAGATTTCGGTCTCCTTCTCGCCATGTTCAAAATAGCTGACCCAAGTGCCCGTCTTGACGCCGGCCTCGTAGCTGCCGGTCAACTTCTTCTTGGTTTGGGCGGTGTCATAATACTCGGTCCAATCGCCATGCCACTGGCCATCGACCTTTTCGCCCACGACGCGGGGATTTCCTCCACCGCCTGACGGGCTGCACCCCCATCCCAGGGTCAAACCAGCGGCGACAACAACCACCCACAGCAAGCAACCAGGACGCACGGACGCACCTCTCCAGCAGGAGTCAATCGCGAATACCTAACTACCTATAACGCCCGCGACACCGGAAAACGAGAGGGCGAGCCTCAACCAATCATCACCTGCCCGCTGGCATATTGCAGCCGCGGGTCGCGACTGGCCAGACGCACGGCCAACAAGAACGAAATGGGACCTACCCGGCCAATAAACATCAGGGCGATGACCGTCAGCTTGCCGGGCGTGCTCAGGATAGGCGTCTCGCCGGTGCTGAGCCCCGTGGTGCCCAGGGCGCTGGCGGTTTCGAACATCAGTTCTAAAAAGCGATGTTCCTCGGCGGCGTGGTGCGGTACGGGGGGCGATTCGGTATGCAACAGCACCAACAGCCCCACCACGAAACACACGCCAAACACCGCTACGGCGGCCGTGGCCCGCTCGACAATCTCGGGCGTGAAGGTGCGGCGGAACACGGTGATGCGGCTGCGGCCCATCAGGCGATTCCAGGCGTGCAGTACCAACACCATAAACGTGGTGACTTTAATACCGCCTGCACACGAGGCGCTACCGCCACCAATAAGCATCAGCAGAATAATGACGAACAGCATCGACGCGGTCAGATCGCCGATCTCGATGGAGTTAAATCCGGCCGTCCGGGCCGAGACCGACTGGAACAGGGCCGCCAGGCATCGCTCGGGCATATCAAATTCGGAAAGCGTATTTTCGGCCTCCAGCGTTAGAAAGGATACGAACCCCACCAACACCAGCAGAAAGCTGCCAATCAGCATGAAACGCGTATGGATCGAGAGGGCCTCCCACCAGGTTTGATGCGCCGGCCGGCGGGTTGAACGGCCCAACTCCACCAGGACCGGAAAGCCAAGCCCCCCAGCGAAGATCAACCCCATGAACACGAACATCACGCCATAGTGCGTTTGGTAGCCGGTCAGACTATCGTCGGACAAGGCAAAGCCG
>JBJHDE010000115.1:6286-11217 GCA_050486385.1 Planctomycetales bacterium
CAAAAGCCACTCACGGTGTAAAAGAGCGCGCTCCAGGCGATGCCCCCCAGCGTCTGGGTCGAGTGTTCATCCGTGAAATGCTCGAACGCAAAGAAACCAAACAGCAGCACGAAGCCGATTGCCTCGATCACGAACACCCAGCGAATAATGCTCCACAGCAGCCATCCCACATCCACGTGGGTCACATCGCCCACGTTCTCGCCGGTGACCAGGTTTTGAGTGAACGTCGTGCGGGCCCCCAGCCGGATGAGAAAGAACGTAGTGAACGTCATGATGCCCAGGCCACCGACCTGGATCAGCAGCATGATCACGAACTGGCCCAGCATCGTGAAGTCGTGACCAGTCGAGCGGACCACCAGTCCGGTGACCGTGGCGGCGCTGGTCGCCGTGAATAAGGCATCAATCAGGGTGAGTGGCTCGGCCGTGGGCTGCTGACACGCCGGGTGCAGCAGCGCCAGCGTCCCTAGGGTGATGACCAGCAGATACCAGCCCACCGCCGCCCGCGCCGGATAAGTGACCAATCCCCCATGATAGCGCGCAAATGGCACGGCAGTCGTGTTTCAAACAGCGGATAGCAAGGACGTCCGCCGTAGCTCGCGGACGCGCGAATGAAACGCCAAACAGACGATGCGAGCCAGCACAATGGAAGCTAGGGGGTCTCCAGCTCTTGGCGAAGTCCCGCCAGACCCCGTTCAAAATCCTGGCGAATCCATCCCTCAAGAAACAAGCCCAGGTAGCGCTCAACGGGGTTCATGGATAGCTCGATCCGGCAACTCCACGTCACCCGCGAACTGCCGTCGGGCAGGGCCACAATATCAAACCGCCCGGTGGCCGGATCGGGATTGTCATCAAACCAAAGCTTGTAGACCACAAACGCGTCCTCTGCCGAGACCGCAGCGTCGGTAATCTCCATCCGCCCCTTCATCTTGCCCGGCTCGGTCCACCGCTGCACCGCGCCGACGCCCTCGTCGGGCCCTTCATACTGGTAATGGATGTCGGGATTGTCCCGCGTGTTCCAAGCCGTCCATTCCTTCCAACGGCTGAGATTGGCCACCCAGGGATAAATCTCCTCGGGCGTGGCCTGGATGTTGGTCTGGACCGCCAGCGAGATCGTGTCGCTGAGCAACAACCCCACGCCCGCGAAAACCACAAACAGCACCGCCAGCACCAACACGCCCCGGGTCAGCCAACGGATCCAACGGGGACCGCCCGCCGCCGCTGGCGGTCCGGGCACCTCGGGCGATTCGCCCTCGGAGGTGGTCGTCGATTCGCTCATGCCAGGATCTCCCTTGCTCAAGTTGCCTGGGTCTCTGGAACGCGATAGTGTCTGGAACACGAGGGGTGTGTGGAACCTGGGAACGCGAACGCGCCGCCGACACGTCCGCCAGCGGCAGGCGGGGCCGCGACTCAGCGGCGCTGGGCCATCTCCTGGAATAATTCGTAGCGGGCCCGCATTTCTTCGACGCTGTCGCCGCCAAACTTCTCGACGAACGCCCGGGCCACTTCAAAGATCACCACGTTCTCGATGATCACGCTGGCCGCCGAAACGGCGCAGACGTCGCTCCGCTCGTAGCTCGCCTTCTGCTCCTGCTTGGTCTCCATGTTGATCGAGCCCAGGGCCTTGGCCAAGGTGCTGATCGGCTTTTTGGCGGCCCGCACGATCAACGGCTGACCGTTGGTCATGCCCGCTTCCAGCCCGCCAGCGTTGTTGGTCGGTCGCCGATAGCCCAGCGTCGGTGTGTTGGCGGTGTCGGGATCGTAGGCAATCGCGTCATGTACCTGCGAGCCGCGTCGCCGGGCGGCCTCGAAGCCCAGGCCGATCTCGACGCCCTTAATCGCCTGCACCGCCATCACCGCCTGGGCCAAGCGGCCATCAAGCTTCTGATCCCACTGCGTGTGCGTTCCCAGGCCAAACGGCAGACCCTCGACCCGCACCTCAAGCACCCCGCCCAGCGTGTCGCCCTCGGCCCGGCAGTCGTCGACCAGGGCCTTCAGCTCGGGGTCCCGATCCGGCACCAAAGTGTACAGCTCGCTGCGATCACGACGCTCGCGGAGTTCCTCCAGCGGGGCCTCGGGCGTTTCGATCACAATCGGCCCCAACTCGGCGACGTAGCCCAGGGCCTCGATCCCAAACGGCCGCAGAAGCTGCCGCACCAGGGCTCCGGCAGCCACCCGCGCGGCGGTTTCCCGGGCGCTGGCCCGCTCAAGAATCGCCCGCATGGGGGCATTGAACTTGATCGCGCCGGCCAAGTCGCCATGGCCGGGTCGGGGGCGTTCGATGTCTTTGAGGCGTTCGAGCTTGTAGTCCTTGTTGATCACTTCCAGAGCGATCGGACTGCCGAGGGTGGTCATTTTCCAGACCCCGGACAGAATCTCGACGCGGTCGGTCTCGATCGCCTGCCGTTTGCCCCGACCATAACCGCCCTGGCGGCGGCGAAGTTCGGAGTCGATCGAGTCGGTCTCGATCTCGAGACCCGCCGGCAACCCTTCGACCAAGGCAATCAACGCCTTGCCGTGCGATTCCCCAGCGGTACGGTAAGTGAGCATCGCGCTCTGGGCGGAAAGGGAAGACGTCTGCCACCCGAGACACCCCGAGTTCTGGTCAGCGTTCCGCTGATTCTAAATCAACCCACTCGAACCCAACAGGGCGAGCCGTGGATGCGACCGATTCCCCGACCCTGGCCGATTTGCAGCGACGGGTCGACGAGTGGATCCAGACCCACGGGGTGCGATATTTCTCGGAACTCTCGAACCTGGCTCAACTTACCGAAGAAGTGGGCGAGGTGGCCCGCGTCGTGAATCGCACCTACGGCGATCAGTCGACCCGCCCCGGTGCCCCCCCAATGGCACTGGCAGACGAATTGGCCGACGTCCTGTTCGTGCTGATCTGCCTGGCCAACCAGACCGGCGTCGATCTGTCGGCCGCGATTTCCGCCAATCTGCAGAAGAAGTCCGACCGCGACGCCGGGCGGCATCGCGACAACCCGAAACTCGGCTGATCCCGCTCGATCCACCCGGCGGGAGCCAAGTTTCCTGGTTTTCGACTGGACTCCCCTCCCCTTGTTGGCCAGAATCCTTCTGTGGCAGGGCCCTACTTCCATGGGCCCAGGAGCGAATAGCGTCAAGTCAACGAGATCGAAGGGGCAGGGCTATGCGGTGGGACATCGGCTTGCTGGTGGTGTGCGTGTTGGGGTTGGCCGGCTGCGATGGGGTCGGAGCCTTGGGCCGGGTGGAGACGCGGAGCCTGGCCGACGCCCGAAAGGGCTTTTCGACGCGGATTGTCAGTTCGGGTCCGCGGGCGGAGCCGGCACCCAAGCCGCCGCAGCGGCTGTTCAACATGGTCCACTACGAGTCGCCGGTCGGTCCGTTGGTGGCCTACGTGACGCCGGATCCTGGCGACGAATGGCAGTATCCCGGCATCATTTGGATCACCGGCGGCGACAACAACTCGATTGGCAACGTTTGGAAAACGATGCCACGGAACAATGATCAATCGGCCCGGGCCTACCGCGAGGCGGGCGTGATCATGATGTTTCCCTCGCAGCGGGGTGGCAACGACAACCCCGGCCGGCGGGAAGGGTTTTATGGCGAGGTCGACGACATTCTGGCCGCGGCCGACTACCTGGCCAGCTTGCCCTATGTGGACGAAGACCGCCTGTACCTGGGCGGGCACAGCACCGGCGGCACGCTGGCCATGCTGGTAGCCCAGATGTCGGATCGTTTTCAGGCCACCTTCGCGTTTGGGCCGGTTTCCAGTCCCGATCAGTACGGCGGCGAGTTTCTGTACTGCGATCCCAACAACAGCCAGGAGGTCAAGCTCCGCGCGCCTTACTTCTGGCTCCGCAGCGTGAAGAAGCCGCTCTATGTGTTTGAAGGTGGCAACGATGGCAACTGGCCCGTGATTGAAGTCATGCAGCAGGTCAACAAGAACCCGCTGGTCCAGTTCATCAAGCTGCCCCAGTTCAACCACTTCACGGTGCTCGGCCCGGTCAACGAGGTGCTTGCCCCGCAGGTCCGCGACAACTACATCAAGATCGACGTCGAGCAGTTGCGGAACTTGCGGTAACGGCAGGGTTTCGCACGACGGCATGGGCCTGGTGCCGACCTGCCGCTCCCTGCAATAGTTTGGGAACGGCACGGGTGGCAGCGAGAGTGATCGAAGTATCACGCGGGAATCGGTAGGCATTCCGGTCCGTGTCAGCTCACGCGGAGGCGGGGAGACGCGGAGACAAGGAGGAACCGAGCCGGATATTGCGAGTGGCCCCATTCCCGCGGGGTTGTCCGTCAGAGCCCGAACTATTGATCAGTTGCCGGCTTCCTACAAAGGTTCGGGCACGGCACTGCATGCACGAAAAACGACGTCCAGTGTTGCACAGGAATCAACAAGGGATGCAACGATCGAAACGAGCCTGGTCTGGATCGTTCACGGTTCCGCGCCTTCATCTTCCGCGTCTCCGCCCCTCCGCGTGAACTCAAAAACCCGAGCGTCTGGCGAGTGTTGCCTTCGGCCGCTTCGCGCATAAGTCTTCGAAAGGCATGGCCGGTAGGAGTCTCGTTCGAAGACTTGCCCACGGATCAGTCAGTCCACGATGGCTGACTTAGTGGACACTCCTCCGCTCGTGGCGTCGAGCCCAAGCAAGACCCTGATCCAACCGAACCGCCACGGAATACGCCAGCGCTGCGCCCGAGGTGTGGACTTTTGGGTGTGGGGAAAACGCCCCCAAAACCATCCCATTGGGCTATTTATGATCGGCTCAGAGCGGGGGTATGTTCCAGGTCGGCATGGAACGCTTGTGTGGAAGCCTCCTCAGGTGCGGCACCCAATCGGTTGTTGATCAACACGACCGATTCTCAGGGTGAAAATCGCGCGGGTCCGTGTTCCGTTTTCCGGCGGTTCACAGTGAGGAGGCCGCGGCTTGGTGCGCGTTGTG
>JBJHDE010000116.1:0-11203 GCA_050486385.1 Planctomycetales bacterium
ATCCGGAACACCACGGCGTTCCCGGTCCTGAGCACCCCGCAGGCGTCGGCGAAGACGTTGGGGCGGCCCTCGAACACGAAGGCCACCACGCCCAGGCGATCGGTCACCTGCTCGAGCGTCCAGCCGTCGTGCTCGACGCGCTCGAGCACCTGGCCACGGATGCTGCCGGCAGCGGCCCACCCCCTCAGGGTACCAGGAATATCTGTCCCGGATAGATCAGGTCCGGATCGCGGATCTGGTCCAGGTTCGCCTCGAAGATCAGCGTGAACTCCAGGCCGCTGCCGTAGCTGCCGCGGGCGATCCGCCAGAGGCTGTTGCCGGGCTGCACCACCACGAAGCGCTGCGAAGGGTCGCCGCCGCCGACGAAGTCGGAGCGCACGAAGGGCGTCTCCAGCCGCGCCAGCACGCGGCCCGCCTCGTCGACCTGGTCGAGACGCAGGCGATGCAGGCCCTCGGCCAAAGGCACGCTCCATTGGCCACGCCCGTGCGGGCGCGGGCCGAGTTCCCACGGGTGGCCGTCGATCCACAGTCGCAGGTCGTAGCCGGGTTCGCACGAGGCGCCGACATACTCCTCGGGAGCGTGAAAGGTGTACACGCCCGAGACCGGCACTCGCAAGTAGCCCGCATAACGGACGCCGTAAGGACCGTCGCCTTGCCGCATCCCCAGGTCCAGCAGTTGATGTGTAAAACCCTGCTCGGCCGGCGGCAGGACCTCGGGCAGGTGCAGGTGACTGAACAGCGGCAGCCAACCGGCCTCGACGCGCTCCCACCGCAGCCCCGGCTTGAGCGGCTCCTCGGGCGCTTGGGCCGGAAGCAGCTCGCCCCGGGTGTAGCGGGCTTCGCTGACCACCGTGGCTTGGGTGCCATCGGCCGTGAAGGGGACTTCACGGACTCCAGGACGAAACGCCCGGGCTCGCAGGTAGGTGGAGGCGGTGATCGTCAGCGGTTCGCGATACAGCGGCGAGTCGCCGTCCGGTTCGCTGCCGTCGCGGGTGTAGCGGATCTCGACATCCGGCGTCGCGCTGGTGAGTGTGACCCGCTGCGATCCCAAGAAGACCGTCTCGGTGGGTGCGAACTCAACCGGCTGGATCGGCCGCAGGATGGGCGTGACCTCGGTCAGCCGGTCGGCAGTGAGTTGGAACTCGAAATCGCGATGGGCCAGGTCCCGCGATTCGCCGGCAAGCTCGAGTTCGCGTGCCCCCAGCATCAGGCCGCTGGTCGTGTTGTCGTGTTGCCAGACCAGCAGGCCCTCGCCTCGCAGCCGGATCGGTCCCACTTCCAGCCAATGGGGCTCGCCCTGGGTGGCCAGCCAGGTCAACTGGCCGCCGGTGTGCAGGCTGGCGGCAAAGCCGGTGCGGTCCTCGTCGGTCAGGTCGGTCACTTCGTCCACCGTGACCGCATCGGGCGCGGCGTGGGGTTCCAACAGGGCCGACATCAGCAAATGGCCAGACACTTCGGCTCGCAGCAGTCCGCCCATGCGGTCGAGAGGCCCGGTGTGATTCATCATCGCCGCGCCGCCCGACCAGGCTTCGGGCGTGTCGCGGGGATCCCAGGTGAGTTGGGCGTTGGTGAAGCGTCGCACGGTGACGCCCGGGGCGTTGTCGTTGACCAGCGTCAAGGCGTAGGGATCGCCCTCGACCCGGCTGGCGGCGGGGTCGGGTTGATCCTCGGTGTCGGTCCGCGCGAATCGCTGCTGCAGATGGTACTTCCGCGGTGCGTTGCTCTCGGGCACGCGGACCGCATCGGTCACCACAACCAGGCGGGCGGGCCGCACCAGAATCACCTGCCGTAGGGCCCGGGCGTCGTGAACGGGGCGATCGCCCAATTGCAGTTGGCCGGCGCGTTGATTGACCCCGTGCCGCTGGTAGGTGCCCTCGAACCACGATTCGGCGTAATCGAAGCGGGGCGAAGTGTGCCAGCGGGCGTCGATGGGCCGATCGCTGGCGGTGGCCAGGGTCTCGGTCTTGCTGCCAGGCTTGTAGGTCAGGGTGCCGGCCTCGTTGAACGGCGGCTGGCCATCGACCCACACTGGGCTGCAACCGACCAGGGGTTGATCGTAATCGAACAGGTGAATCTCGGTATTCCAGTGCGAGCCATTCGTGCTGGGGTGTCCGGTCGGTTGGCAGATCATGGCCAAGAAGGTGGAGCCGGGTTCCCAGCTTTGCCGCAGGTAGTGCAGTCCCGCGTAGGGCATCCAATCGCTGGTGGTCGACGGTGGCGTGAAGTCGGTGCCGTAGAACTCGGTCACCTGATCCCAAATCGCCTGGCGTTCCTCAGACAATGACTCGCGGTCGCGGCCGGCGCCATAGACCTGTTGCAAAATGGCCTGGACCTCGGGGTGACGCAGCACATCGCGCGAGTCCAGCGTGGGCAGCTCGGCCCCGGTGCCCAGGCGATGCGTCGGTTGGCTGAGTTGCCAGATCCGTTCAAAGGCCAGGCGGCGGCCCAAGCGGTGAGCGCGACCGTCGGGCGGCAGGTGCCGAATGGGATAACGCAGTGTCTGCTGCCAGCCGGTGAGAAACTCGGCGGCAAAGTCGTCGGTGAACCATGGCGGCGGGGCCCGCAGCATGTGATGGAAGGTGATGCCCATCCGCCAGTGCATATCCAAATGGCCTTCGTCGCCAATCTCGTTCATCGAGCCATCGCGGGTGACGTTGGCCGTCCACACCTTGTGCCAGTGCTGGCGGTTCTCGTCATCCAGTCGTTGGCCCGCGTGGAAATCGTCCAGCACCCGGCTGACGACCGTCGCGGCGTTCAGTCCGTTGTACGTATGGTTGAACGATGCCCGACGGCAGACCCACCAGTAGGCCGGCGGATACTCTTCCAGCACGGGAATCAGCAATCGGGCCAGGGTGGCCGGCGGCAGTCGACGCGGGAAGTCGGGCTGCGCCTTGGCGGTTTCGGCCAGGGTGAAGGCGAAGTCACGAAACTCCTGCAGCGGATGCGTGACAAAGTAGAATCGCAGATCTTCCTCGGCCCGGTCCAGGTCGGCCAGGATGTTGATGCCCCAGTCGTCGGAGAGCGCCGCCCATTGGTCCAGGTACTCGGTGCGGCCGGTGTCGCGGTAGGCCACAAGCAGCGGTTGTTGAAAGGCCCCGGCTCGGGCGCGGACCCGGGCCAGGTCGATGGCCCCGGAATCGTCGCCGGGGAGGTCGGCCCAGTTGATGGTGCCTGGCGTTATGGTCTCGGCCACGGCATCGTACCGCGAGAACACCACGGCGATGTTCTCCAGCAAGTCATCGGCGGCCGCTTCATAGGGCTGCGTCGGGGGCGGGCGATTGGACAGAAACTCAATCGCGGCGAGCTTGCGGAAGAAGTGGTCGCGGTAGGCCTCCAGGGCCGCGGTGTGGTTGCCCTGTTGGTACGCTTGGCGCGCGGCGGCCAGCTCCGGCTTCGTCAGATCCATGCGGGCAAAGAACGCCCGGGACAATCGTTCGAGTTCGGCCGGAGTGTTCCGCTGGGCGAAACGCGCCGCGCGGTCGGCGGCATCCGGCGGGGCGGGTTGCGGCTGGGCGGCGAGAATCTCGCCCAACGGGGCCCAGCTTCGGGTGCCCGGTGGGATGGTCTTGCCGGCAAGCGGGCCGGTCTGCGGCGTCAGGTCCCAAGCGGCCGTGCCGCTGTTGTAGGGTGGCTCGCGAATATCAAAGCTTTGGGTGAACACGACCCGCCGGCCGGCGTCCAACACCGTGACCAGACGGAGCGAGCGGTCGGCGTAGTGCGGCTGCTGGGGCTGCATGACCGCCAATCGCGACAGCGTGTGCTCGTCGCCCAGGTCGAGTTCGACCCAGGGATTCACACCCTCGGCGGTGCCCACGTTGATGGCCCGCTTCGAGCGATCCACCTGCCCGTTGATGAATTGCCGGGCCTCGTTGCGAAAGTTGATATCGCGGCCGCGGTAGCCCAGGCCGGTGAAGCGGGCCTCGCGATTGTTCAAGGCGATGTTCTCGCCCTCGGACCAGACTTCGATCTCGTAGATGCTGAACTGCGGCGACGCGGGAGCCTCGATACGAATATAACGACCAGCGACCTGGGCTTCGGCCAGCACGGTCAACCCAAGCACCCCCAGGCCAGCCAACACAAGGGACAAAGTGCGCATGTCGGGCCTGATGGGCTGCTGAGAGCGGGCGGATGTCAGCGGCAATTGGCCAAGAGAGGGCCTCGGCCGCTGGCTGGGGATTTGCCCGATAAGCTTACTCGACCCACCTTAGGTGGATCAAGCCACGGCCCAAGCAGGGTGCAAGCGGCTGGCTGACCTCTCACAGAATGAAGCGGCGGAGGTCTTCGTCCTGGGTCACGCTTTCCAGGCGATTGCGCACGTAGGCGACATCGATGGTGATGTGGGCACCGTCCATGGCCGGCGCTTCAAAACTGACCTCTTCGAGCAATCGCTCCAGCATCGTGGCCAGACGGCGGGCGCCGATGTTCTGCGTGGTCTGATTCACGCGGAAGGCGTAGTCGGCCAGGGCTTCCAGTCCGTCGGGCTGAAAGCTCAGCGTCACGCCTTCGGTGGCCAGCAGGGCGGTGTACTGCTTGGTCAGCGCCGATTTCGGTTCGGACAGAATCCGCACAAAGTCCTCGCGGACCAGGTCGGTCAGTTCCACCCGCAAGGGAAAGCGGCCCTGGAGTTCGGGCATCAGGTCGCTGGGGCTCACCTTATGAAAGGCCCCGGCGGCGATAAACAGAATGTGGTCGGTCTTCACCGAGCCGTAGCGGGTCTGCACGGTGGTGCCTTCGACAATAGGCAGCAGATCTCGCTGCACGCCCTGCCGCGAGACATCGGCCCCGCGGGACTCGCCGCTGGAGACGATCTTGTCGAGTTCGTCCAAGAAGACGATCCCCACGCTCTCGGCCAGTCGAATCGCGTCGGCGTGCAGCTCTTCGGTATTGATCAGGGCATCGGCCTCGCTTTCCAACAGCACCTCGCGGGCCTCGGCCACGGTCATGGTGCGGGTGATCTTTTGCGTGGGCGTCAGCCGATCAAACAGGTTCTGGAGCTTGGGATCCATGGCATCCAGCTCGGGACCGAAGTTGATCATCATCGGCTGCGATTTCTTTTCCACCGCGATCTCGACTTCGCGGTGTTCCAGGGCCTCGGCGTCCAGCATCTCGGCCACCTTGTCGCGGGTCCGCTGGTAACGCTCGGGCGGCTCGCTGGGCGGCGGCGGTTCCGCCACAAAATCGAACAGGCCGCCCCCGCCGCTCGCCTGACCCGGACGCGGAACCAGGGCGTCCAGCAGGCGTTCGCGGACCCGCTGGCGGGCCTGCTCCTTGACGTCTTCGCGCTTGGTCTTGCGGACCAGCACCACGGCGGCCTCGACCAGCTCGCGGATCATGCTCTCGACATCGCGGCCAAAGTAGCCCACCTCGGTGTACTTGGTGGCCTCGATCTTCAGAAACGGCGCCCCGGTCAGCCGGGCCAACCGGCGGGCGATCTCGGTCTTGCCCACACCCGTGGGGCCAATCATCAGAATGTTCTTGGGCGCGACTTCGTTTCGTAGCTCCTCGGGCAGTTGCTGCCGACGCCAGCGGTTTCGCACGGCGATGGCCACCGCCCGCTTGGCGTCGCTTTGCCCGACGATGTGGCGATCGAGTTCGGCGACAATCTCGCGTGGCGTTAGCTCCTGCATGGCAGCTCCTCAAGTGTGAGCATGTCGTTGGTGTAGACATCGATTCCGGCGGCGATGCCCAAGGCCGCGCGGACAATCTCGCCGGCGGGCATTTCGGTGTGGGTCACCAGCGCCCTGGCGGCGGCCGTGGCGTACTGCCCACCGCTGCCGATGCCCAGGATGCCATCGGAGGGTTGAATGACATCGCCCTGGCCACTGACCAACAGGGTGTGTTGGGCATCGACCACCACCAGCAGGGCCTCGAGCCGTCGCAGCATGCGATCGGTTCGCCACTGCTTGGCCAATTCGGTGGCGGCCCGGGGCATGTTGCCGGGGAAGTCGCGGAGCCGTTCCTCAAACCGCTCCAGCAGGGCAAAGGCATCGGCGGCTCCGCCAGCGAACCCGCACAGCACCCGCCCCCCAATCAGTGGGCGAATCTTGACGGCATCGGCCTTGGCGATAGCGGCCTGCTGCAAGGTGACCTGGCCATCGCCGCCGATGGCCACGCGGTCGGGGCGGCGGACCGTGAGGATGGTTGTCATGAACCTGGGCTCGTCGGAAAGGTGGACGCGGCCCCCTCAAAGAATTGGCGTGGTGGTCGCCGATTCCTTCGCAAGGGGCCTTGCCGGTATTGTCGCCCGCCCCGCCGCCGCGTCCAGGGCCCCCCCTGGCCCATCGCCCCCGCAGCCCAACAAATCGAGGGAGCCCGGAAACTTGTGTTCCGAGGTGTCCTGAGATAGCCTGAAAGGGCTGATTCGTGGACATCGCCCAGGACGCGTCCCTGCCCAGTCTATCTGGGTGGGTGCTCGTGGGCTTCGCGTTTGCAATCCTCATCGAACCCAAAAATCCCTGGGGTGCCCCCTTGGGTGTGAGCATGAGTCGCCCGCTCTCGGTGGAGCAATACATCGATATCCTTCGCCGCAGCCGGCTGGTCGAGCCGCAGGCGGTGGGCGATGCGCTGGCGCAGTTTCGCGGGCAGACCGACTCGATTAAGGAAGACGACTGCACCGAGTTCGCCCGCTTCCTGCAGGCAATCAAGCTGGTGACCAACTGGCAGAACTCGCACCTGTGCGAGGGCCGCTTCCGCGACTTCTATCTGGGCAAATACAAACTGCTCAGGCTGCTGGGCGCCGGCGGCATGGGGGCGGTGTACCTGGCCGAACACGTGCTGATGAACCGCCGGGTGGCCGTCAAGATTCTGTATCACGGATCGGTCGACAAGACCTCGCTCGAACGCTTCTACCAGGAGGCCCGCGCGGTCTCGCAGTTGGATCACCTGAACATCGTGCGGGCGTTCCACTTCGACAACAGCGACGACTTCCTTTATTTGGTGATGGAGTTTATTGACGGTCCCGACTTGCAGGCGCTGGTCAAGAAGCATGGTCCGCTGCCGTACTGGGAGGCGGCCGAGTACATTCGCCAGGCGGCCGTGGGGCTGGCTCATGCGCATGCCGCGGGCCTGGTGCATCGCGACGTGAAGCCCGCCAACCTGCTCCGCGATCGCCGGGGGGTGGTCAAGATTCTGGACCTGGGCGTGGCGCGGATGACCCGCCAGCGGGGCAACACGATCACGCAGATCAGCAATCAGGGCATGCTGGGTACGGTGGATTACCTGGCCCCCGAGCAGGCCCTGAACAGTCACGACGTGGACCATCGAGCCGATATCTACGCTCTGGGCTGCACGTTGTATTATTTGCTGGCTGGACACCCGCCGTTTCCTGACGGGACCCAGGCCCAGAAGCTGTTGGCCCATCAGATTCAGAAGCCTGATCCGCTGCTGAATTTGCGACGCGACGCGCCGCCCGAGCTGGTGCGGATTTGCGATCGGATGATGGCCAAGGAGGTCGACAATCGCTTTCCGTCGGCCATCGACGTGGCCCAGACCGTGCAGCAGTGGTCGCGGGGTTATCGCGAGAGCGTGGGCATGGCCGGCCCGATCCGGCCCGATCAGCTTTGCGGACTGCGGCCCGGCGACACCCACGACGTCAGCGAGATTCTGCCCCGCAGGCCCGGCACCGGCAGCCAAGGCTAAAACGCCCCGCGGACGGTGTCGCGGTTGGCCAGACGCCCCGGGGGCAAGGCGACCGATTCCTGCACGCATCGTGTGCGGTCAGGCTTCAATGCAGCCCACGACGGTCGAAAACGCATGTCGGGCTACTGACAGGGAGCATTTGCGACATGGAGTCACTCGCGCCACGTTTTTGTATTCAGGGGGAGGGACGAACTATGCCATGGGTTATCCGCGGACTTACTTGTTACTTGCTGATGTTCGGAGCCGCGGCCTGCGTCTGGGCGCAAGGCGATGATGCTGACGTGGCGAATGGGCTTTCGGAGCCAGTGGACCTGCTGGCCGAGCTTGATCCGGTCAAGCACGCGGTCGCCGGCACCTGGAAAGCGCAGCAGGGATTTTTGGAATCGCCGGTCGGTGCCCGGGCGAGGTTTGAATTGGCGGCCGAGCCTCCTGCCGAGTACCAGTTGGAACTCGACGTCGAACGAGTTCGGGGAAAGGACGCGTTTGCCATCGGACTGGTCTATGGTGGCAAGCAGGTCATGGTGATGATTGACGGCTACGGTGGCCAGTTCAGTGGCCTGCACCTGCTCGATGGCATCGGCTGCGATAAGAACACCACGTCGTATCGGCAGCCCGTGTTTGCCGAAGGCAAGTCGGTCACCATCCGTTGCATCGTCCGCGAGGGCGGCATCTCGGTCTGGCATGATGAACAACCGTTGTTTGTTTGGCACGGCGCGCCCAAGCAGCTTGATTTGTGGGAGGGATGGAAGGTTCGGAACAGCAAGTCGCTGTTCCTGGGTGCGCACGAATCGGCATATCGTGTGACAAACGTCAAGCTGAGCCCGCCGCCGAAGCTCATTGAAGTGGATCCCGCAATCCCAGTCGCGGCTCCTACCAAGGCCCCACGGCCCATACCCAGCGACCAACGCGCCTACGACGGCCGCAAGTTCGAGCGCGACATGATCGCGTTCTTCAACCGACAGATTGACGACTATCGCAAACAGACCTCCGATCCCGAAGCTGTCCGCGAGGAGGTGGACGAGTTTCTCTCGAGCGTGATCGCGGGGCGGCTGACGGCGGGCTCCAAATGGGCCTCACTTCTGGCCGAAGGCGAGCGTCTTTCTGGCCAAGGGGCGGGCGATCCCCTGTTCAAGTCCGCCTTGGCCGACTGCCACCAATACGCCGGATCCGAAACCGACGAGCTGCGGCTTCGCGGCGAGGCCGCGGCGGGATTCGCGAAGACACCCTATCCACCGTTCTGGCAACTTCACAACGCCAAACGCTGGGTCGAGCTTGTCTACGTCAGCAGCGATCAGGCACGCAACAGGGCCCTGCAAACCGCAATCCGCGCGGCCGCTGCTGCGGTCAATGACCGCGGCATCCAGGCCCCGGAGCAACGGTTTGTGGCAGTTTACCTGACGCCGATGCTTGAACAATTTCAACCCGGAGATCGCGCGGCTTTGTACGAGCAGTTGGCGATTCAACCTGATATGGATTCCTGGACGAAAAACCTGCTGGCCGGCATTTACCACGTCAAGCTGGCTTGGCAGCATCGCGGCGGTGGCTGGGCCGGCGAAGTCACACCGGAAGGATGGCAACAGTTTCGCAACAACATGCAAGCGGCGGCCTGGTTTCTGTCGAAAGCCTGGAGCGACCGCCCCGAGTTTCCTGAACCCGCGACTCAGATGATTGCCGTCGCGATGGCCGGGGCAAGCCAAGCGACGCCGCGGCAGTGGTTTGACGAAGCCGTCGCGGCTCAGATGGATTATGAACCCGCGTATCGCGCGCTCACCCTGGCGCTCCGACCTCGCTGGGGCGGCAGCCACGCAGAAATGCTTGAACTGGCCGAAGATTGCGTCGCTACGAAACGGTTTGACACCCTCGTGCCCTACATGGCCATCAAAATCGTGGAAGAAATAGCCGAAGACATGAGAGATCGACGCGAAACGATCTGGAAGCATCCGCGTTTCTACAATCTTGCGCGCCGCGCCCTAGACGGCATGGCGGCCGATCCCACCCGGGCCGACGGCCAGCCGCAAGACATGACCCGCTCTGCGATTCAGTCCAAGCATTTGGTGATCGCGATCGATGCGAACCAACTGGACGATGCCCGCCGGCTCGTTGAAGACCTGGGTGACAACCTGCAGGAATCAGTGTTCGCACCTTCGGGTGGCCGGCCCAAATTTGCGGTCTCGCGGGTGTATGCCATGGCCGGCAAGCACCGCAGGGATCTGGAAGCTGCCGAGAAGCTCATCTTTCCCGCGAACCTTCGCGAAGTGGGCGACAATCGTACCAAAGCCATGGAGCTTTACACCAAGCTCTTGGCCGAGAACGATGATGCCCGCGCCGAGTTGTACTTGCGGTCCAATCACGACATGCTGGCTCGGGAAATCCAGTATGCCACCGGCGAGTGGGTTCAACTCAACTTCGACGAAGGGCTGGAATTGTACCGTAAGTCGGGACGCTGGCGCGAACAAGGCGGGACCCTGGTCGGAGAGTTTTCAGGCAGTGGCGGACTCTGGTTGACATCGACCTCGGCGTTCCAGCCGCCGGTCGAGATGATCGTCGAGATTGAGCACATCAATCCGCGACGGATGGCCAACGCCGGCATGTTCGTCGGCTCCCCAGGGCAACAGTTCGGGGGCCTGTTCTTCTGGACCGATCCCCGCCGGAAACGCACCGGGGCCAATGAGTTCTTCGATATCCCTACGGGCATCGACCTGGCGCAGCAAAAGGTCAACACGCTGCACGCCAGGGTCTGGGGGGACGAATACGAAGTGTATATCAATGGCACTCACTTGACGACCGACCTGGAGCAACCGCTTCAGACCGACGGGGTCGTGGGCCTGGGCTCCATGTTCTGGCTGACCATGGAAGGTGGCCAAGTCCGTTATCGCAACTGGCGCGTTCGCAAACTGGACTCGCCTCCACCACCTGCGCTCAACCAGCATGAAGCCTGCGTGGACTATTTCACACGGTTAATCGATGAATTTCCGGAATACCCACGTCCGTGGATCCGACGCTCGGTCGCCCGCTACGAACTGGGCCAGTACGATGCGGCGGTTCCTGATGCGCGTCAGGCCCTCAAGCTTCACCACGGTATTCGGTTGGGCCACTACTGGCTGGCAGTCTGCCTTCAAAAGACCGGGGATCAGCGTGGCGCTTTGGCCGCGGCCCGAGAAGAGCTTCGACTGGCTCCGAACTCTCCATTCGTTCAGGAGAAACTGGCGGACCTCTACGGCGCCAGTGCCGAGCCGGCCTTGCACGATGCCAAGCTGGCCATCGAACATGGGCTGAAAGCCAACGAACTCTCGGGTGGAAAGAATTGGAGCGTTGTCTTGATCCTGGGGACCGCCTATGCCCGGGCTGGGGACTTCGACCAAGCGTTGAAGCACGCCCATCAGGCCCTGGAGCTGGCCCCGGACGACGAAGCTCGCGAAACGATCCAAGAGCGCATCCAACTCTTCGAGCAGAAGCAGCCGTTCCAGTACACGCTCGAAAGCGAAGACGAGTGAACCGCCAAGCCGACGAGAGCCAGCTTCCGCCCCCATAATCTGGCCGGAGCCCGTTTCCCTCGTGCGTGGTG
>JBJHDE010000117.1:0-2953 GCA_050486385.1 Planctomycetales bacterium
CCTAATGGGTGAAACCCTTCGTGTGGGCTGATTATGCAAACGCCTGAATCGATAGAGTGGATCAAACGTTTTCCACCATCGTCGCGGGGGGAATTCCCAAACCCTCGGTGCAGAAAAACTGGGATTCCAAGCGGGGGAGTGCCGATTCAAGGAAGGGGAACCTGGGAAACCACCACCCAACTGCGGCCAACATCGCCCTTTCACAACGCCAAACCAACCCCGAGACACGTCATGGCACGGACTCTCCTGACACTCGCAATCGCCGGAGTCTTGGTGAGCCTCGCCACTCCACCTTCGTGGGCTGGCGGGCCACCTTGCAAATCCTGCGATCAACCTCGCGGGCTGCTGCATTCGTTCGGACACCACAAGCGCGGGTCGGGCGATCCCCCGGCTCCACCCAACCCGGCCGGACCGCCGCCGTTCCACGAAGCCTTGCAGAACCTGCGGCCCCACGGCGAGACCGCCGGGCGCGCGCCGGATCCGCAGCCCGTGACGCCGATGCCAGCGATGACCCTCTGGCGGTTCCTCGGAGTGCCCCAGGCCCTCAACGGTCTGTCGCGCCGTCGCGACGCCCGCACCAATGCCGATGGTACCGAGCCCTGGAAGGAGCGGAAGCCGCCGCTGCTGCCGCTGTCGGCCGAGGCCAACCTCGAGTCGGGCAATCCGGCCATTAAGATGGCCGCCGAGATCAAGGCCGAAGAGGACTTGGCCCAGCAGAAGATTAAGGCCATCCGCTACTTGGCCATGATCGGTTGCGGTTGCTACCGCGGTGTCGATGAAGCCCTGCTGGCCGCCCTGGACGACTGCACCGAAGAAGTCCGCTACGAGGCCGCCAAGGCCATCGCCGCTTCGGCCAAGGGCGGCTGCCGCAACTGCGGACAGAATGCCTGCTGCAACAAAGAAATCCACGAAAAGCTGATGAAGATCGTCTACGACATGGACGATCGCGGCTGCCCCGTCGAGCCCTCGGCCCGTGTCCGCGCCGCCGCCGCCCGGGCCCTGTGCGCCTGCCCGCCCCCGCCGCCAACGGTCATCAGCGAAGATCCCCCGCCGGTGCCCTCGCCCGAACCCGTCGAATCCCCCGAGCCCGTGGCTAACGGCATTCAATCCACGCCGGCCTTGACCAGCCCTCGGGCGTCGACCGGTCCCAGCCTGAAGCAGCCCGCATCGGCCGAGCGGGTCACCTCGCGGCGGCCCGCCAACGGCGTGACCCCGGTGCAACACAGCGAGACCCTCGACTGGGACCCCGCGGTCGACGGCCAATCCACGACCGTCCGCTACCCGGCCACCAACGCCCCGGCCGACAAGTACCAGTTGTTTGCCAACGACTGAGCACCGGGCCGGCACCCGGCCCCCATCTCGATCATCTCTCATCAACTCCAGGCGACCGCCGAACCCCTCGGCGGTCGCCTGTTTCATTGGCCGCCTCGCCAACAACAATCCCCGTCAGGTATCGTCAACCACGTCACCCCTGACGGCACGCATTTCGTGGTCATCGGGGATGGAAGTGATGGTGGTTGGGTGCATAGAATATGCGAGACGAACTCAGCAAGAGCATCTTGGAGAAAACCGACCTACGGGAAGAACGCGTCGGGCCACTTCTGTATCCTTCGCAACACATGCGCGAACCCACAAGAATGTTGGCCATCGATCTCCCCAAGGGCCCAAGCGAACCTGCACCGCAGCCAGTGATGAGATCAATCGTCGTTCCGTGCTCCAATAGCTGATGGCTATCCTTTCTAGTCGACTCCAAGACGTCTCTCTTGATCAATGTTTGGGACACTTGGCAGAAGGCTACCCATGAAGATTCAGCGACAGCACGAGACGACAACCATTGACGAACTCGAGGGAACGACCTGCAAAGAGTTGAAGGGCGTTGGCTCTATCAAGAACAATTGTTTCCATTTCTGGTATCTTCGAGCCAACGATATCTGGTACAGGTTCTTCCTTCAGCACAGTATCCTTTTCTGGGACACCTCCGCACCTGATCCCGAGGACGATCTATCAGACAACGAAGACTATCACGATCTACTGGCACAGATAGGTCCGCCGGGCAGTCGCGTGATTGGAACAATAAAGATGTCGGACGATATTCTGACGATTACGTTTACTGACGGCCCAGCTCTTGTTTTCAGTGAAAGTCAGGATACTGGCTGCACCTCAGTCGCCGTGAAATGGCCTACGGATTGAAGTGAAGCACCTCAGCTCTCCATCGATCGCGTTTACAACAAGCGTGTCGGCGACTACCATACCTTTGTCGTCACTGATGAAGGCTGGGATGGGCGAATTGGGAACCTACCGATGCCTGCAGAAGCTTCTAAAAAGGCCAAGACGCACCGCGATACTCGGGAAGGGAGACAAGTTGAACCGCGAAGACGCCAAGATCGCGAAGAAGTCCTGCCCCACCTTCGCGTTCTTTGCGTCTTGGCGGTTAGTTCTTCTGATTCCGGCAGTCAATACCGAAGTGGGTCGGGTAATTCGGGATGGCTTGTGCATCGGGCTTGACAAAACGGGGCAAACCGTCTGTTTTCCGCACTGTTAGAAGACGCGCGCAGGGATCAGTAGATTAAGCATCGCAAGCAACCGACGTTCGAACCATTGGATATTTCACCTGAACTGCGCAAAAGTTTCTGACGGTCAGCCAGACATCCAATGAAACACCTGTCGGGATTGCCATGGGTACAACGACAGCGGAGATCATGGTCCATGAAGGTGTTTGCAGAGGCAGGGTTTACGCCTACGCACTGAGCGAGGACGCTGTTCGTGCAGCAGTCGAGGAAGGCAACGCCTTCGGCGATCCCGCTGAAGACGAGTACGTCGTCGCGAATACCTGGGCAAAATCCGAGCAGGACGATGGCTGGCGAATCATCAAACGCCGAGTCGCTGTCGCGTGCGTGACTGGAAGAGCGCTTGGGGATTTCACTCAGGATGAGACCGTGCATTTGATTTGGGA
>JBJHDE010000117.1:2963-11141 GCA_050486385.1 Planctomycetales bacterium
ATTCAGAGGATCTTTTGGAAGACGATGCCTCTCCAATGCTCGTGGCGTGTGGATGTGAGAACCTGAGGAAATACATTCTCGTGACTTTCTGATTTCCGAGAAACCCATCGAACAGCCACGACAAGGGCGGGGTGGTCCGGCCCAGCCGCACACTGGGGGGCAAGTCACCAGTCGCACGAATTTCGCTTGAAAAGTTGCGCAGGAATCCAGTATCAGGAGAATTTGAAGCCCAATCCGTGCAGCCGCTCCTCGCCCGGTCCGACGACTGTCCCGGATGCCCCGATTGAGCGGCGAGCAATCGAGGAGTGCTTGCCTCACTTCGGTCGGGTGTGCCGGGTGACCATCGTCGCTGGTGTGCCATCGCTTGTTTGCTGGCAAAGAGTATTGGGAACGGCTCACGTCGCCTGGAATGGTTGCACTTCGACTCGACTGCTCGACGTCTACCAGCATACCGCACTGCTTGCCAGCAAGCAGTGGCACACATTTTGATAAAGCAAGGGTGCCCGTGCGTGGAACTCGAAAGGTCGTGTGGAAGACAAGCCGCAACTCACTTGGAATTGGTCCACCAGCATGGCCGATCTATTTGGTTACCTCCGTTCCGGAAAATTGAAGCAGTTCCTGAGGTCGATCGATTCGGCTGCCATCAGTCAGTGCGACGATCTGGGCCGTTCACTGCTACATGTTGCAATTGCTCAAGATCAGGATGAGGCAGCTATCAAGCTTATTTCCGCGGGGGCTGATGTGAATCTACAAGATGCGGTGCATCACTACTCACCGCTTCATGTCGCCGCCGAGTATGGCAACTTAAACATCACAGTAACCCTTCTTGAAAATGGAGCAGATCCAGCCCTACGTGATAAGCACGGCAACTCGCCACTCTGGACCGCCGTTTTTTGGTCCCAGAAGTTTCCGAATGGGCAGAAGGTTGTAAAGTCTCTACTGGAAGCCGGTGGCGATCCGCTGAGCAAAAACAAGGCGGGTCGGTCACCTCTCGAAATGGCTGAACGGCTAGAGGATGACGAACTGGTTCAGTTGTTGAAGGGTTCGCCTTGACCTCACATTTGCTGAACCCATTTGGCGAAGGGCGTGCAGTGAGATTGGTCGATGGCCCCAAGCAGGCCAACTCCCAGAAAAGTCAGGCGTCGGGTGTGCCGGGTGACCATCGTCGCTGGTGTGCCACGGCTTGCTTGCTGGCAAGGAGTACTTGGAACGGCTCACGTTGTCTGGAATGGTTACACTTCGACTCGACTGATCGAGGTCGATCAGCATACCGCACTGCTTGCCAGCAAGCAGTGGCACAAATTATGATGAAGCAAGGGCACCCGTGCGTAAGGATTGGTGACCAATGTACAACTGGAGAGTAACAAAATTCAACCCCGCGTTTCGAAGCACATCTGGCGCCTATTTGCTCGAAGACTGGACATCGTTTCATGACATTGGGAAAAGCTTTCAGGGCACCCGACTGACTCTGGATCAATATCTTCGAGTGGAAGATGCCTACATCGCAGCTATTCTGTCGTTCTGCGTGGACGCTAACGTTGGGTCACTAACAGCCGTCGATGTGGAAATTTTTGATACTGAAGAATGCGACAACGCCCCTGATGAGTGGCCCCAGAACGGACCTTCGAATTTGCGAGACGGAATGGTACTGTATCTCTCGGACCTGCCCACGGCCATCCGCTTGGCACTGAGAGAGTTCATGTGGTGCAAGCTTGAGTATGACAGTCGATTCTACGTACACTTTGGCTACGATTACTACATGTACGTCGGAAGTGATCTGCCCTGCCCACGCGCGATCGACGAAACCGTCAGGCACGGACTTTTCGTGGAGACGTATCCGTCGCCTTACAACCAACCTATTTGATCTCGAATCAAGCTAGAACGCCAATTCAAGTGGAGCGACGATGGGTGCGAAACCAACAACGTACGATGATCCTGTTTTCGGGACCCTCTCGTACGTCGCGGGCGATTTATGGAAGAGACCGTTCGGGCTTGACATTTTTGGGCGTTGGCAGGATGGATGGCTCTATGTTGATATCGATCCTGACGAGGGACTCGAACAGCATCAGATCGACGCATTCGATGGGTTGAGTCGAGCACCAGAGAGAGCTGCGCGCGATGCGGAAAACGCCGTCTTTCGCTACCACCTCTCCCTAGTGGCGGACGGTGAGCATGAGCTGCCACCTGCCAAGGCGGCTCAAACGATTTTCCCAATGATCGCATTCCAGGGAATTACGTTTCCGTATGCCCACTCGCTTCCAACGTATGGCCTCTTATTCAAGCCAAGCTGGGAAGTTGAAAGAGGGCTAGCCGTCAAGTTTGAAAACAATCAGGTCGTCGAGGTCGGCTTTCAAGATATTATCCTCTAGCTGACAAGTGGCTATCGAGTACCTTTTGCCAGTGGGCCAAGTCGCCAACAAATAGAGGCCGCGAACTTTCAATTCACCCCTTCACCCCGCCGTGCCCAACTCCTCGGCGCGTTGGCTGTCTTCTTGGGCTTCGGTGGGCTGATTGAGCAATTCGTAGGCGGCGGCGCGGAGTCGCAGGGTTTGAATGAGTAGCGGCGTGTCGAGGGTGTCGGCACGCTCCAATAGCGTGATCGCCCGAGTCAACTCTTCGACGGCGCGGTCGGGTTGATTGAGGAAGGCAGCATACAGCGCGCCGCGGGCGATGAGGTGGGCGGGCTGGTTGGGTTCCAGCAGGTGAGCCCGGCCGAAGTCCTCGACGGCCAGTCGGCGGAATCGCTCGGCCTCGTCGGGATCGCTGCTGGCCAGCATCTGGTAGGCCTTGGCTCGCAGGGTATACGCCTCGGGCCGGGCGTCGTCCAGGGCAATCGACCTGTCAAAATCGCCCACCGCGTCGCGGGCCTTGGCCTGCCGCAAGCGGGCCTCGCCACGGTCGAGCAAGTCCAGCGGATCGGGCTCGGGACGGCGATTGATCGCTTCGGTCAGATCGGCCTCGGCCTCGGCAAGCTGGGCCAGTTGCAATCGCGCCGAACCCCGCCGCGAATACAACACCGGTTGGTCCCAGCTTAGCTTTTCGGCCTGAGTAAACTGCTGGATGGCTTCTTCGTAATTGCTGGTGAAGTAATGACAACTGCCCTTCAGAAAGCAGGCCGACGCCCGGATCGCGGGATGTTCGTCGGGGCGGAGATGTTCGAGCACCCAATCGGCCTCGCGGAGGGCGGCGGGAATATCGCGGTGGTTCAACAACTCGTTGCCGCGGATCAGCCGCACTTGCAGCACGGCCGGATCGGTTCGCCAGGCGGGATGGGCCGCGTCGCCGTACTGCTCAAGCAGCGCGAGGTGGGGCGCGGCCTCGGCGGGTCGCTCTTCGCGGTGCAGGCGGCGGACCTCGTCCAAGGCCTGGGACAGAATGCCGTCGAGTTGGCCGGCGGCCGATGCGACTTCGGGACCGCCCAACTCCACCGCCCGGGAGGCCAGTTCGGCGGCGGCGGGCAGATCACCCGCGGATTGCAACTCGGCGGCGCGACGCAGCAGGCGTTGGGTTTCGGTCTCGGGCGGGGGCGGCGGAGGCGTGGATTCGCCATTGTCGGGCGGATCGGTTTCGGACGTGTCCGCGCCATTGGGCACGCGGGGCGGATCCTCGACCGGCAGCACGGGGAGACGCAGCCCGGTGGCGGCGACCAGGCGGTTCACGCCGTCGGGATCGATCAGGTACCACCCGCCCAAGCCGACGGCGGCGACCAGGAGCAACAACATCAACATGCCGCCCCACGCCCGAGGCTGGGCGGTCGGCACATGAGGTGCGGTGGCTGGCGGATCGCTTGTGGTTTGGGGAGCCGGAGGCCGACTGCCCGGGGGCGCCGGATCGTCCGGCGGAGGCCAGGCGTCGGGCGAATCGGGGATGATCATCGTCCCGCCGTGACCGGGCGTTGGCGATGACGGTGGGGCTGGGGGCGTGGGCGAACGTGCGACTTCGGAATTGATGGGCGTTTCGCTCATCCATTCGGGTCGCTTGGCCGCGGACTCGGGGGCGGCGTCCAGCACGGCGTTCACAAAGTCGCCGCAGTTGTGAAATCGCTGGGCGGGGTCGGTGTGCGTTGCCCGGCCCACGGCGGAGGCCTCGCCCGGAGTCAGCCCGCTGAGATCGAGTTCGCGGGGCGGCGTGCCTTCGAAGGGGCGGCCCAAACGCAGGTGCCAGTACAACACGGCCAGTTGGTACTGGTCGCTGGTCTTGTGCAGTTGGCCGGCCAGGACCTCGGGCGGCAAGGCGGGATGGTCGAGCTGGGCGTATCCTTCGGGCACGGCGGCTTGCTCGGCCGGTACGGCGCGGATGCGCAGGAAGTTGCCCAAGCGGGCCGAGTTGCCAAACAGCATCACGGTTTCGGGGCGGATGTTCTGATGGAGCAAACGGACCGCGGCGTCGCCCAGGCGGTGCTGACGGGCATTCAAAAAGTCGAGGCCCTCGGCAAGCTGCTTCAAAACGCGATCGATGAGAAATGGCTCGACCCCGCGGCCGGCGGCGACTGCCGCGGCAAGCTCCTGGCCCAGGTGTTTGAGCGCCAGCTTGCCAGCCAACAGCAGCGTGACGCTCGATTCCGAGGCAAACGCCTCGGGCGTGTGTTCGACGACCACGTTGCCATCACGATCGAGCAGCCAGATGGCTTCCAATTCGCTGAGCGACGGGTGCGAAAGCTCGGTGCGCTGCAGCGCCGGAAAATCGATGAACCGCCGGGCGTGTTGCAAATCCACCGAGACCACAGCCACCTGCTTGCCAGCGGGGCTCTCGGCCCGCCAGATGACATCGGTGGCGGCGGCGTGCAGCTTGGCGGTCAGGCGGTAACCCAGACCCACGCGGGTGCCCGGTTTGAAGGTCTCGCGCCAGGGCGAGTCGGCTTTGTCACCAGAGCCGGTGGAGGTGATGTCGGTGTCGCGGAGACTGGGATCGACCGCCCGACGCAGGGCGCGGACGAATTCGACGGCCGAGGGATAGCGGTCGTCGCCCCGGCTGCTGGTGGCTTTCCGCAGGACCTGCCGTTCGGCCAGCGGCAGGGCCGAGAAATCGAGGTCGCCGTTCAAATGCACCTGGATGACTTGAATCGGCGAGAGGTCTTCACGAAACGGCAGCATCCGCGTGCGGAGTTCGTAATAGGTCACTGCCAGCGAGTACTGGTCGGTCGCCCCGCAGGGACCGCGACCATCAAACAGTTCGGGGGCGGCGTAGCCCGGCGTGCCTGAAAGCGAGAGCGTTTGTTTGACGTCGCTTTTGCCCATCGCCCGGGCGAGGCCGAAATCGCAGACCTGGGCCGAGTCGCCCACGAGCATGATGTTCTGCGGTTTGATATCGCAGTGCTGAATGGCGACTGGGCCGTGGCCGAGTTCGTGAATCGGCCGATTCAAAAAGTCGATGCCCTTGGCGGCGTCTTCCATGTAGCCCAGCAGTTCCTCGGGCGGCACGGCCGAGCCGCGTTCCTCCAACAGGTCGAACAGGCTGCGATCGCCCAGGCCCATGGCAATGATCAGCTCGGCGGGTGGGTCGTCCTCGGGGGCGACCGCATCGGAGACCAACGTGCCGCGAAGGCTGGAGGCCTCGTTGGGTTGCAGGAAGTCGGCGCCGCTGATCTCCTCGTCGGAGAGCAGGCGTCCCGAGCGGCTTTTCAGCCAAAGGGCCTGAATCGGCACCAGGTGCGAATGCCGAATCGACTTGACGAGGCTGATCGCCCGAAACTCCTTACGCCCCTCGCGTCCTTCGAGCTGGATGAGTTTGAGCGCGACACGGGTCCCGCCGGGGGCGGTGGCCCGGTAGACGGTGCCAAAGGCCCCCGAGCCGAGAAATTTCTCGATTCGGTAGCCGGGAACCGGTTCGCTGCCGATTTCGTGGTCGCGGGCCATCGCCTTGCCTGGAGTGGTCGGTCGCGCCGCGGCGGAGGAGACGCCCGCTCGGCCGGATCGTGGAACGCTGGAGATGTACAGCGGGCCCACGGTTGGCCTGTTGCATTCCGCCTGAACCGCCGCCCTGAAGTTGATCGTAGCTTGGGGTGGGAGGCCTGCCAACGTCCGCTGGCGGAACGGTCGGCGTGGGGCGGGTGCCCCCCTGGAGGCGAAAGCCGCCGCAATGGTTATACTCACACAAGTGGGCCCCCGCGGAATGGACCGGCGGGGGCGCTGGCGACAAGAGCCATGAGGATCGCCCTCGGAACGCGAGGCGCAGAACGATGAACAGTTCGAAAGACTGGCGCAGCGGCGGTGCTCCTCGCAAACCCTTGGGGCAAGGTCGACCCGAACCCGAGCCCGACGTGCGGCTCAATCCGCCGGATTGGACCGGCCATGGCGGAACCCGCGAGGATCCCCGTGGCAAAAAGTGGCAACAAGCCGCCAGCGGGCCCCAAGCCCCGTCAGGCCAGCGTAGCTGGACAGTGCGGGTGACCGTGTGGACGCTGTTGGCCGTGGGGCTGGTGGCGGCGGTGATTTGGCTCATCCCGGCCCCGCCGCTCAAGGTGCCGTTGGTGCTGCTGACGGCCCACGACTATCCCGTCAGCTTTCCGGTACTGGCCGGAAGCGGCGAAGACGCCGAGCGGTTCTCGTTGCTGGATGAACACACGCTGGACATCACCGACCTGCGGCGTCGAGGCATCACCAAGGACGAGATCCTCCAACAGTGCGGCGATCAATGGCGGGAACTGCTGACCCGGCGCTCGCCCCCACCCGAGGCGGTCGTCTTTTACCTCGGCCTGCACGGGGCCACCGACGATGCGGGTCGGGCGTGTGTGATTCCGCCGACGGCCTCGCCACTGGACTCCTCGACCTGGCTGCCGCTGGAAGAGCTACTCGCCAGGCTTGAGCCCAACGGCGAGGTGTCGCCCAAGAAACTGGTCATTCTCGACGGCCCAAGCCTGACAGCGAACTGGAGTGTGGGCGGCTTGGACAACGGCTTCGCGACGGCGGTGCGCACCGCGGTGGAGCAATCAGGCGATGCCGACTTGATTGTGCTCGTCGGCAGCCGACCCGGGCAGTCGAACCCAATGGCCCCCTCGGCCGAGACCTCGGCCTTCGCCCGTGCGGTGCTGTGGGGCCTGGCGGGCGAAGCCGATCGCCAGACCGGTGATGGCAACGGCCGGGTCACCATGCAGGAACTGCTGGACTTTGTGCAGGCCATGAGCGAACGCGGGCGATCGGTGCATCGGGACCGAGCGCCGCCGCCGGTGGTGGCCGCGATCGATGCCTCGTGGGCATCCTCCTGCACGCTGACAACGGTGCTGCGTGACGCCGAGTTGGACCAGCTCGATGCCGAGCCAACCGTCGCGGCCCCGCCCATTGCCGCCAGCGAACTGAACGGACTGTGGGCGCGTCGCGACCGCTTGGTCGAAACCGACGGGCTGCGAAGTACCTCGCCGCGGGGCTTGGCCGAACTGGAGCATCGGCTGCTGTGGGTCGAACACGCCAACCGTGGCGGTCGGGCCTACACGGACCGAGCCAAGCAGGAACTCGCCGAGGTCCGCCGGCTGATCGAGCAACTCGAGGCCCGTGCCGACGCCACGCCGCTGACCGTGCCCAGCCTGGCATTGGCCGAGCGCCTGGCCCAGGGAACCACGCCGGCGGCCACACTGGCCGCCCCAGCGGACGACGCCCGAAGTGCCGCCGAGAGCCTCCTGCGGCGAGCCCAAGGGATCACGGAATTGGCGGCCCTGACCGATTTGGTGGCAGCCCAACCGGCCGAGCCGGGGGTCGGCTTCAAAGAGACGCATTGGCTGCGGCTTTTGGCGACCCATCTGCCCCAGGATGCCCGGCAAGGCGACATCGCCCGGGGTGTCCGCGAGAGCCTGGAAACGCATCGACTGGCCGAGCGGGCGGCGGCTCAGGGGGGCAGCGTGGGCCAGTATGCGGCCACCTGGCATGTGGACCGGGCCGATCGCCTGCGACACTCGGGTGACGATGCGTTGCTGGTGGCCTCGCGGACGGCGCTGGCCGAAGCCGAACAGCACTACGCCCAGGCCCGCGAGCAGTATGCCATGGGCCAGGCGGCCGCCGAAAGCCTGGAACGCGGCCTGCTGTTGCGAAACACCATCACCCACGAATGGCCTTGGCTGAGGGCCTGGGCGATGGATCGCGCCGCCCGGGACGCCAACGACGAGCCGTTTCTCGCGATCATCGCCGAGGGCCTGGCGTTGGTCGAGCCGCTGGATCGGCTAGGCAGGCTCTTGATCACGGCACCGGC
>JBJHDE010000118.1:0-11140 GCA_050486385.1 Planctomycetales bacterium
CTGTGGTACGCTTCGGACACCACGTGTCAAACCGATTTGGCCCAGGGTGGCATTTATCTGTCGGTCGTGCAGGAGGGCATTCGCCACGCCATTCGGGATTTTCAGGCGGTCAGGTTTGGCTTTCCGAAGTTTATTGAGTTCATGCAATTCGCCTGTCGCACGACCGAGTTCTGTGTGGCCCGCCCCCAGGGTTCGCAGGCGGTGTTGACATTGCGGCGATTCGTGAAACCCAGCATGAGCGTCATGGAGGACCTGGAGCGACCGGTCGCCTTGGGCAATGCTCAGGGGTACCGTATGTTGCTGGCCCAGGGCGCACCGGTGTTTCGTTTGCCGTCGCCGGAAGAGCTGGATGCGGTGATTGAGCACCTGTGTGAAACGCCTCCCAAACATGAACCACTCGGCGTAATTCTCGAGCGTCTGTCCGCCGCGCTCGATCCGCACGGAATAGGTTTCGATGCGGTGCGGATGGCGACGTTGTCGCTGGTTTCGGCCGGGGTCTTCGAGCGACAGCCGCCCGAGATTCCCATCTCGCTGCAACGGCTGACCTTGCCGCCCGAGTGGCAGGATGCGCGCTGTGTTCGCGAGAAATTACGCAAAGCGATCCGCACGAAGTTGAGCGAAATGCTGGACTCGGTGCGGGAGGACTTTCTTGACGAGTTGTGCCCCCCGCAAGAATCAATTGGCCACGACCTCCGGCAGACCCAGCAACCAGAGGGCGATGCTCATGTAGATGATGATGCCCAGGATATCGCTCAGGCAGGCGACCAGGGGATTGCTCATCAAGGCGGGATCGAGCCCCAAACGCCGGAAGATCATGGGCAGCGCAGCGCCCAGTAGCGTGCCGCACAGCACCACCAATACGACCGTGAAGGGAATCACCAGGGCCTTGTAAGCATCGCGGGTGGCGATCAGGGCCACGAAAAAGCCAATCAGGGCCAGAAAGCCGCCCAACAGCAGGCCCATGACCACCTCGCGGCCCATGACCCGGCACCAGTCGGTCAGGCGGACCTCGCCGTTGCTCATGGCGGTAATGACCAGGGTGGCCGATTGATTGCCCGAATTGCCCCCGGTCGAGATGATCATGGGAATGAACATCACCAACCACAAATGGGTCTCGGTGACTTTTTCGAACCCATCCAGCGCCCCCGCTGTAAACAGACTGGTGAAAAACAGAATCGTCAGCCAGATACCGCGTTTCCAGGCCAAGACGGGCAGCGACGTGGTGAGGTAATCGTCCTCCAACGGCTGAATGGCGGCAATCCGCTGGGCATCTTCGGTCGCCTCGTCGCGGACCACGTCGATCACGTCGTCGTGGGTCACAATGCCCAGCAGGCGATAGTTCTCGTCGACGACGGGAATGGCCACAAGGTCGTAGCGGGCAAAGGTCTCAATAATTTGTTCGTGATTGGCCTTCACGGGGATCGTCACCACGTTGCGCTCAATCAACTCGCCGATCCGCGTCTCGTTCTTGCCGTGAACCAGGGCCTCGAGCGCCAGTTCACGAAAGCTGACCACCCCGCGGAGCCGATCCTGGGCATCGACCACATACAAATAGTACAAGGTTTCCAGGGCCTCGGGCTCTTCGTTCCAACGCCGGAACTGATCATGAACCTGGGCCAAGGTCATATCATCGCGGAGCCGCGCGAAGTCGGTCGTCATCAATGCCCCGGCGGTGTCTTCCGGATAGCTGGAAAGCCGCAGGATGTCGCGACGTTCCTGCAACGGCACCAACGGCAGCAACTCGTCGACCACCGCCGAGTCCAACTCTTCCAGAATGTCGACCCGCTCGTCACTGGGCAGATCGCCAATAAGTTGCCCCATGGCCTTGCGGGGCAGGGTCGTCAGCAGTTCAACTTGCCTGTCACGCGGAAAATAACTGAACACCGCCACCTTGGTGCCTTTATCGGCGTGCTGCAGCACCCGCCAGCACTCTTCGGCCGACAGGCCCTCCATGTACTCGGCCGTCGAGGCGGGATGCAACGTCGTGCAGAACTCGGCCAGACCTTCACGGTCGCCGTGTTCGAGCATCTCGCGAATCTCGGGCAAGTACAGCGTGTTGATCATGCGTGTGGTCCGCAGGAAGGCCCGTTTGGCAACAATCGCGGGATTCTAGTCCAAATCGCCCGACTCCGAGAGTGGGCCAGCGGCGATTCGGCCCCAGGTCAGGTCGTCGCAGGAGTCGCCAGACCGGTCGAGATTCCAGCCTCCGAGTGCGGCACGGGACCAGGGGTGGTCACCACTTGGCCAGCGGGCAGTGTTCGCTGGCCCAGCCGGTCTTGAGCTGCAAATAACACCCGCAGTGGTGGCAGCGGAAGGGCACGTCGTCCTGGCTCTCGCAGAATTCGCACTCCTGGCAGATGGCCAGTCGCTGGGTCCGGACCTCGTCGGTGGCCTTTTTGCCACCGGCCATCGCATGCCGTGCGGCGGCCTTGGCGAAATTGAGCGCCATCTCGGCCGCGTTGGGGGTCGCGGCCGGGGCCGGCCTGGGGGCTTCGACCCCCTGATTCCGGACCAGGCAGCCCAGGCACACCGAGTCGGTCACCACATTTAAGCCGCCTTCGGCCGCCCGCCCCTGGACCTGCGGGTGTCGGCAGTGGAAATGGTGGTCCTTGGGCAATTCCACCCGGTGGTTGCACGGCGGCAGGTAGCCGGTCATCGACGGGAATCTCCCAGGGGCGGCAATCCGTGAACGCTCAAGCCAAGAGTCTATGCTGGCAAATTCGCGCTCAGAAAAGAAGAGCCCCGCGACCCTGGTCGCTGCTGGCAGGGCGACCAGTGCCGCGGGGAGCACTCATGGGTCAGTTACGTTGCTGACTCCTCCACGGATCGCGGAGGATCGACAATTCAGGGTTGCAGGACCACGAAGCGGGCCCCGGTGGCGGTTCGCACCAGCACCAGCAAGCCCTCGTCGGGCTGACCCTGCTTGACAATCTCTTCAAACTGCTCGGCCGAAGTCACCACCTGGCCGCGGACCCGTTCGATGAGATGGCCCACGTCCAGGCCCTCCGCCGCGGCGGGCGAATCCGGCCGAATGTCGGTAATCAGCACGCCTTGCCGACCGGTGTAGCCAAGCTGTTCGGCCAGCGCCTCGGCCAGCTCGCCCACCTCGATGCCAAATCGCTCGTAAGCGGCGCCCCGGGCGGCAGGCGCTTCGTCCTCGGTCGCGGGCTTCCGCTGGCCGCCGCTCCAGCTGGCCAAGTCCGAAGGCTGCGGCTTGAAGGTCACCTTCAGCGACTTCTCGACGCCATTCCGCAGGATGCGCAACTCTTGGGCCTCATCAAACGGCAGCTTATGGACCACCGATTGCAACTCGCGGGGGTTCCGCACGGGCTTGCCAGCCAGGTGAGTCACCACGTCGCCGGGTTCCAGGCCCGCCACATTGGCCGGCGAGCCCTCAAGCACCTGCGAAATCAACACGCCGCTGTTGGGCATCAGGCCAAACTGCGCGCTCAGGTCGGCGGTCAGATCCTGGATCATCACGCCCAGGTAAGCCCGACGCACCTTGCCATGCTCGGTGAGTTGCTTGGCGACCCAGTTTGCCGTGTCGCTGGGGATGGCAAAACCCACGCCGTTGAAGGTGCCCGTCTGCGAGGCGATGGCCGTGTTGACCCCGATGACCTCGCCATGCAGGTTGAACAACGGACCGCCCGAGTTCCCCGGATTGATGGCCGCATCGGTCTGCAAGAAGTTGACGCCCTGGCCGGCGGCCAGGCCACGGCCCTTGGCACTCACAATGCCGGCGGTCACGGTCTTTTCCAGACCAAACGGGCTGCCCACGGCCACGACCCAGTCGCCGATTTGCATCGACTCACTCGAACCGAATCGCACGGCCTTCAGGCCGTCGGCCCCTTCGATCCGCACGATGGCCAAGTCGGTGTCGGGGTCGGTGAACCATTCGACGGCCTTGTACTCGCGACCATCGCCCAGCTTGACGATGACCTCGTCGGCCCCCTGAATCACGTGGTTGTTGGTCATGATGATGCCGCTGGCATCAATCACGAAACCGCTGCCCAGTCCCCGTTGCTGGGGACGCCCGCGGGGGGCCTCGGGCAGGCCACGGGGCGTTTCGGGCGAGCGGCCGAAGCCGGGCATCTCTTCGCGGAAAAAGTCTTCGAAGGGGGTGCCTTCAAACGGGTTGCGGCCTTCCAGCCCCCGCGGCAGACGCTGGCCTTGGCCATTGCCGCGGGCCTGGGGTTCGCTCTGCTCTTGCAGCCGCGGGTCGGCTTGGCGATTGGCCCCGCGAGCCGCCAGGCCGCCGGATTGCGTGCGGATGGCCACCACGCTGGGGCTGCCGTGTTCGGCGACCGCCCGGAACGCGGCCGACAGGCTTTCGGCATGTTCACGTTGAGCTGTGGTCGTGGGGGCTTGCTCGTCCTGTTGGGCCCGTGCGGGGCCTTGCCACAGGGTGAAGGCCACAACGGCCATCGCCCCGGCAGCGCACATCCACGCCAAGGGGCGTTTCATCATGGTCATCGTCATGGTGGTCGATCTCCTCATTCAGTTGTCGCCAGGACGGACTGGTTGGGTGTCAGCAGGTGGTCTCGGCCAGACGTCGGCCCGCCGAGATTGCAAGATGGTTGCCGCCTGGCCGGCGGTCTTGCGGAGGTGGGTTGCGATTTTTTTCCACCTTACGAGGTGCATTCGCCGCTCGGACGGGATGGATTCGTTTCCGCTCGACGGGCAATTGTTTCAAAGCCCCCCGCGCCGCCACGCCACCCATTTAGATTATTCGCCTCATTCTCTTAGGGGCAACTTGCCGGCTGCGATGTGCCGACTGGTAGCAACGCGCCCCGCCGGCCGCTTGCTTAATGCCAAGTCAGTTGCAACATTACTACAGCCTCTGCGAGTCGCGTGCCGGGACGCCGCGACTTGTCGGAAGTTTGCTGCTAGCGAGAGGTTTGGCGGCCCGCTTTTCCGATCCCAAACTCAAGCCCGCGACACCCCCGACGATGGCGATTCAAGTCACCTGTATGAGCTGCGGTGCGCGCTTCGCCGTCGAAGACAAGTACGCCGGCCGCGAGGGCCCGTGCCCCAAGTGCAAAGCCGTCATCCGCGTGCCAGCCGCGGGCAGCGAGCCGACCCGTTCGCGACGACGATCGTCGAGTTCGGCCCCCTCCAACGAGCCGGCCTCGGCCAAGGATTCGACCAGCAGCCGCCCGGCCTCGTCGAGCAAGTTCCCCCCCGTGATGACCAAGGCCGAGGCCGCGGCCACCACCGAGACCAGCCCCAAGACCGACCCAACCAAGAAGACCGAATCCACCAGAAAGGTGGAGCCGGCCAAGAAGCCCGATCCCCCACGGAAGCCGGAAAAAACCAAGAAGCTGGAAGCCGACAGCCCCGCGGCTCGGGCGGCGGCCAAACAAACTGGCGAAACGACCTTGGCCTCGCTGTTGCGAAAACCTTCGTCGTCTGAACAGCCCGCCTACACGCCCAGCGATCCCACGGCCGACGACGATGTGGTGATCCATGCCCCCGACATGGACGATCGCGCGGTCACCCGCGGACAGGCCGCCAAGGGTGGGACCCGGGTGTCGACCAAACCCATCGCCCGGGTGGACCCTGAGTTCAACGTCACTCGTGGCGTGTTTGGCGTGGTGGCCGTAATCGCGGTGTTCGCGGTGGCGTGGTTCTTGGGTCAGGCCCTGGAGGCCGCCGCTCTGGCTTGGAGCGTATGGGGGCTGACCTTCGCCATCAGCATCCCGCTGGCATGGTCGACCTACTGGATGCTGTCGGACCCCGAGTTGGAGCGTCACGAGGGCAGCAGCTTGTGGTTGCGAGCGGCCATCTGCGGCTCAATCTACTCGGCCATCTGGGTGGCCTGGATGCTGATTCCTGGCGAGTACACCGAAACCGGATTGGGCATCGCCATCATGGCGGCCCCCTCGGTGGTGGTGGGCCTGATCGCGGCATTCGCCACACTCGACCTGGAATGGGAATCCAGCGCCGTCCACTTTGTCATCTTCGCCGGCCTGAGCCTGTTGCTGCGGGCCGCCGCCGGCCTGCCCTGGGTGTGAGCACCCGTTTACCCGCAACCGTCGGCCGGCTATCGTCGAGGGCTTGCGGCCCTACCGGCGGCCGCCCGACTGTTCCGCCAGGAGTCGCGCCACGGTGATGCGGTTTGAAAACGTCTGCCTCGAGAGCCTTGGCTACCTGCTCCCCGGCGAGATTGTCTCCAGCGAGCAAATCGAGCACTGGCTCGCGCCGCTGTACGAACGCATTGGCCTGTCGGTCGGCCGTTTGGAACTGATGACCGGTATCGCTCAGCGGAGGTTGTGGCAGGCCGCCGCTCTGCCCAGCGGCCTGAGTGCCCAAAGCGTGGGCCTGGCCCTGGAGGCCGCGGGAATCGCACCCGACCGCGTGGGCGCGTTGATCCACGCCTCGGTATGCCGCGATCATCTGGAACCCGCCACAAGTTGCCTGGTGCATCGCCTGGCCGGTCTGCCCGATGAATGCTTTTTGTGGGATGTCTCCAACGCCTGCCTGGGCTTTCTCAACGGCATGGCCCAACTGGCCAGCATGATTGAACTGGGCCAGATCGACGTGGGAGTCGTGGTCTCCAGCGAGTCGAGTCGCGGCCTGATGGAGACGACCATCCGCGCGCTGAACGCCGACACCACGCTCACCCGCCGCACGGTCAAGGACTCGGTCGCCTCGCTGACGATTGGCTCGGCCAGCGTGGCCGGAGTGCTGGTGCATCGCCGCTTGTCCGCCACGGGCAATCGCCTGCTGGGCGGCACCTGGCTGTCCGACACCCAGGGCAATCACCTGTGCCGCAGCGGCCAAGATACCGCCGGCGACTCGATGCAGCCGCTCATGCAGACCGACAGCGAAGGGCTGATGCGGGCCGGCATCGCCCTGGGCCAGCGGGCGTATTCGCAATTTCTGGGAACACTGGATTGGCAAGACCGCGGCCCCACTAAGACGATTGGCCATCAGGTCGGGCTGACCCATCGTAAGGGCCTGCTGGAAGCCCTGGGCCTGGAACCCGAGCACGACTTCACCACCGTCGGTTGGTTGGGCAACACCGGCAGTGCCGCCTTGCCCATCACCCTGGCCTTGGCGGCCGAACGCGATTTCCTGAGCCCGGGCGACTCGGTGGGCCTGCTGGGCATCGGCTCGGGAATCAACACCGTAATGCTGGGCGTCGAGTGGCAACGATCGCTGGTGCTGGGAGAAGAGGAACCCGCGCACTCGGGCACCACCGAGGCCCGCTTGACCGACGCCGCGGCCTTGGCCCAGCCCAGTGGGCTGACCTCCGAATAGGTCCGGCTTACCGACGCACTGGCCCGCTCCACGGCACGGGGCACATGGGCGACCCAGCACCAATCTCCTGCGCTCACGCGCCCGAGGGCCCCATGCCGAACGCCTCGCAGCCGCTGATCGCCGCGATAATCCTGGTGGCGTCGATTGCCTACGCCATGGTCCGCTACATCGGGTTCGGAGGCGTTCCGCTGTCCGAAGCGCCGTTGTTCATCGCCAACAAAGGCATCTCGTTGGCCGCACTCGCCCTGCTGGTGCTTTCCCGCACCGTCGGGGATGGCTTGCAGCGTCGGGCGTGGGGCCACCAGGGGTTGGCCCTGGCGGGGCTGCATGTGGTCGTTTCGGGCATCCTGCTCACGCCGGCCTACTTCCCCAAGTTCTTTGCCGAGGACCAACGCCTATCCGCCTCGGCGGCGACCGCCATGCTGTTGGGGGCCATCGCGCTGATTCTGCTGGCTTGGCTGTTTGTCGCCAGCCAGACCCAACCACCCACCACACAACCGGCCCGGCGGAGCCTTCGCCGTTTTGCCGGCCGTGGCGTGTTGCTGCTGACCGCCGGACACGTCGCGCTGATGGGTTGGGGCAACTGGTTCGTGCCCTCGGCCTGGCCCGGTGGGCTGCCTCCCATCACCCTGATTGCCTTTCTGCTGGCCGTCGTCGGCCTGCTCTGGCCGGTTCCGCGGACCCGCTAAACCGCCGCGATCCCAACTACAAAAGCCCCTCCCCCCAACGATACGCTCACCCGCGAATTTCCCACCCGCGACAAACTCCCCGGGCGGTGGCCTCTTGCAAGGCGGGGCTGGTGGGCCACAATTCCAAGCTCATTGGGCAAGCTATCCCATTTCCGGGGGTCGTCCCGCCTCGATTTCGGAGTCGGAGTGCATGAAGATTCACGAGTTCCAGGCGAAGCAACTGTTTCGCTCCGCGGGCGTTGCGGTGCCCCGCGGCCATGTGGCCCGCACCCCGGACGAGGCCGCCGAGGCCTTCACCACGTTGGGCGGATCGCTGGCGGTGGTCAAAGCCCAGATTCATGCCGGCGGCCGGGGGAAGGGCTCGATCGATGACAAGGGCGAACAGCGGGGCGTGCAGTTGGTCCGCTCGGCCGACGAGGCCCGCCAAGTGGCCCAGGCCCTGCTGGGTCAGACGCTGGTGACCATTCAAACCGGACCCACCGGCCAGACCGTGCGGCAGGTGCTGGTGGAAGAAGGCTGCCAGATTGCCCGCGAGCTGTACCTGGGCATCGTGGTCGACCGCGAACTCAAGCGGCCGGTGATGATTGCCAGCAGCGAGGGCGGTGTCGAAATCGAAGAGGTGGCGGCTCACTCGCCCGAGAAGATTCTGACCGAAGCCTTCGAACCCGATCTGGGCTTGCAGGGCTTTCAAGTCCGCAAACTGGCCAAGAAGCTGAGTCTGGGCAAGGCCACCGCCCGCAGTGCCGACAAGTTTCTGCGAGCGCTTGCCAAGCTGTTTGTCGATCGCGATTGCAGCATGGTCGAGATCAATCCGCTGGTGGTCACCGAGGCCGGCGACCTGCTGGCCCTGGATGGCAAGGTCACCTTCGACGACAACGCCTTGTTTCGTCATCCGGACATTGTGGAACTCCGCGACAAGAGCGAAGAAGAACCCGCCGAGATCCAGGCCGGCGAGGCGGGGCTGTCGTATGTCAAACTGGAAGGCAACATCGGCTGCCTGGTCAACGGGGCCGGCCTGGCCATGAGCACCATGGACCTGATTCAGCTTCACGGCGGCAGCCCGGCCAACTTTCTGGATGTGGGCGGCGGGGCCAATGAACAGCAGGTCACCGAGGCGTTTCGCATCCTGCTGGGCGACCAGAACGTCAAGGCCGTGCTGGTGAACATCTTTGGCGGCATCATGCGGTGTACCACCATCGCCAACGCGATTCTGGCCGCTTACAAAACGGTGGGCTTCAATGTGCCGCTGGTCGTGCGGCTGGAAGGCACCGAGGTGGAAGAAGGCCGCAAGATTCTGGCCGAGAGCGGTGTGAACATCATCACCGCCGATGGTCTGACCGATGCGGCCAAAAAAGTGGTGGCCGCCGCGGGCTGAGCCGCCAGCGTGCTTGCCCAGTGAGTGACACCACCGGACACATTCCGCCATTTGCGCGGCAATCGCCAATCCCTCGCACACCCCCGTTCACCAACAACCAACCGCGCCATGAGCATTCTTGTCGATCAGCAAACGCGGCTCATCTGCCAAGGCATCACGGGAGCCGCCGGCAGCTTTCACACCAAGGGCTGTCGTGATTACGGCACCCAAGTTGTTGGCGGCGTGACACCCGGCAAAGGTGGGCAAACGCACGAAGGCCTGCCGGTGTTTGATACCGTGGAAGAGGCCGTTAAGGAAACCGGCGCCAATGCCACCATGATTTTCGTGCCGCCGCCGTTTGCCGCCGACGCCATTCTGGAAGCCGTCGACGCCGGCATCCGCGTGATTGTGGCCATTACCGAAGGCATTCCCGTGCTGGACATGGCCCGGGTGTATCCGCGGGTCAAGGCCAGCGACAGCGTGCTGATTGGCCCCAACTGCCCGGGTGTGATTACGCCGGGGGCGTGCAAAATTGGCATCATGCCCGGCTATATTCACAAACCCGGCAGCGTGGGCATCCTGAGTCGCTCGGGCACGTTGACATACGAGGCCGTCTGGCAATTGACCTCGGCCGGCTTGGGGCAAAGCACCTGCGTGGGCCTGGGCGGCGATCCGATCGTGGGCACCTCGCAGGTCGAGCTGTTGGCCATGTTCCAGGAAGACCCGGCCACCGAGGCGATCGTGATGATCGGCGAGATCGGCGGCACCGCGGAGGAAGAGGCCGCCGCGTTTGTGAAAGAGCACGTCACCAAGCCAGTGGCCGCCTTCATCGCTGGCCGCACCGCCCCTCCCGGCAAGCGGATGGGCCATGCCGGGGCCATCATCTCCGGCGGGCAAGGCGGAGCCGACGAGAAGATCGCTGCCCTGCAGGCCGCCGGCATCCAGGTCTCCGAGAGTCCCGCCGGCATGGGCGAAGCCGTGCTCAAGGCCATGGGCCGTTGATCGCCCGCTCGATCGGATTGTGAGATCCCCAACCGGAAACTTACTGATCCCTACGCAGTACTGCAAACGAAAATCGTGGCACTGGTGGCTTGTCCACCAGTGTGTGGATCATTCGGACAGGCCTGCCTTCTGCCTCCCGCGATAGCCCTCGAACAGCGTCGAAATCGCACGGATTGGCTGGCGCTATCAAACACTGGTGGACAAGCCACCAGTGCCACAAACCCTGTTCCCAATATTTTGCAGGAATCGATTCGCAACCCCGCGGCGAACTCTTTCGACCGCGGGGTTGTTCATGCGCGGTTCCCGTCTTCGGCCCCCAAGCGTGATGCAGCGTGTCGGCCAATCCGAAGTTTCATCGGAGATTCACACCCCTTGCGTGGCTGGCCGCCATGGTTCGTGTTACAACGTCTCACGAAACAGTGGCGTTCGGCAAGGGCGTCGGGTTTGAAACGGGTCGGACCGGTGGCTTGTTCACCCGTGTTTGACGAATGCCTGCCACGACTCGACGGAAGCCCGCGAAACGCCTCGAACAGCAGCAACTGACTGATCCTTGCGCAGGTCTTCCAACAGTGTGGAAATCAGACGGTTGAACTCGTGTTGTCAAAGACGGCTGGACAAACCACGCCGAATCACGCAACCGATTCGGAATTGGCTGCACGAATCAGGAGAACCAACCGCCAAGACACGAAGAGCGCGAAGGTGGGGCAGGTTGTCTTCGCGATCTTGGCGTCTTCGCGGTTCAACCTGTTTCCCTGCCCGAGTCTCCCGGTGCCTCTTGGCTTGTTCGTACACTATGCAGGCAACCGTAGGCGGGACAGTCCGACTGTGCCAC
>JBJHDE010000119.1:0-11034 GCA_050486385.1 Planctomycetales bacterium
ACGCAGCAGCAGGCTGGGCGCGATCGCATAGCGGAAGGTGAAGTCGAAGACGCCGGCGAGCCACACATCCATCGTCACGTACCGTCCTCCGAGTACCCAGCAAAGCCATCGGTCAGGGTTCGCACGAACACCCTGGCTGGCATCATTGCAAACCGCACGGGCAATCGCCAGCGGCCGCCGATGTATTGGGAACGGCTGCGGGAAATTGTAGCAAAGTCTTGCTGATCGACGCCCATCCTGTCAGAGTAGAAATCAGGTCAGACCACTGCCAAGTGGGCGGCTAACCTTTCCACATGATTGGCTTACAGGCTCGAGTTTCATGTCACTGAGGCTTTCTCGCCAGTTTGTCCACCAGTTGGGCGTGCTCGCCACCGTCGAGGACGCGGAACTGGAGAAACTTGAGCAGGCCCTGGACCGCACGACCGGGGCCATCGACCGCCCCGAGCAACTCATCGCCCGAGCCGCCGAGGAGCTGGATCTCGCCTTGGCCGAGGTCCTGATTCGGCAGGTGCTGGGTTATGCCAGCATGACGTTGCAGGCGGGGCTCAGTGGCACGCAGGCCATGGATGCCGCCCACGAGTTGATCGTCGCGGAGGTCGAACCCGACGGACAACCCGCCGCCCATCGCGGGCTGGTCACGGTCGAGCGGCTGGCACGCTTGAGCAGTGTCCGCCGGACCGCCCATGCCATCGACCTGTCGTACGATTGCCCCAATCTGTTGCAGCGGACACGCATCCTGACCGACATCCGCCCGCTGTTTTCCGAAGAGGGCGACGCGATGGAAGGCGGGGTCGTTTCGCATTCTCTTCGAATTCGTTACGACACGGCGGGCCTGCCGCGAGAGATGAGCTTCGCCCTGGACGAACAGGATTTGCGGGCGTTGCAGTCCCAGTGCGAACGTGCCCTTCGCAAAGGCGCAACCGCTCGGACGGCGCTTTCCCAGAAGGCCAATATTCCCATGCTCAACCCGCGGGAGCCTAACGATGATTAGTCGTTCCCCGTGGGACCACGGCGGCCGGCGGGATGTCTCCACCGGCTCACAATCCGGCGGATTCGCCAAGGAGATTTATGCCGCCGGCAGTTCGTTGGCCATTGAGTTGGTCACCGCACGGGGCAATGCTTCGCGGGCGATGCGAACGAGCCTGGTTCACGCGACGGCCGATGATAAGCCCTTCACACCCGACGCGCGATTTCTGGACCATTTGGAACGAGTCAGCCGGGTCGAGCCGCCGGTGTCGTGGATCGAGGAAGGATGCGAACCGCCCAGCCAGGGCTGCCGTCGGTTGGCGATCCGCGTGCTGGCCGATTTGTATGGGACCGCGGGGCTAACTCCCTGGCGATGTGGGGCTTCGCGACTGGGTGGCATTCTATTGGCCTATCGGGCACCTCGCCGCGATGTCGAGCTGGAGATCGAGATCGACAACGACTTGGATGTGGTGGGAGTCGTATCGACCGATCGCGATGTCTTGCAATCCTCGGAGTTGGTTGATTCGAATGAATGGATCGCGTTTGCCCGAACCTTCCGACGCCTCGCTGTCGCGTCGCGATCGCCTTGAGTGTCGGGGTCGAACCAAGTTGCCGCAATCCCAGTTCGAAGGCGAGCAACGACTTTATTTCGCCTTCGATCGCACCTTTGTAGATGACGAAGGGCGGATTAAAACCGAGGCCCTGCGTTTGCCCGATTTCTCCTGCAATTGGGAGCGTTTCTCGATTCCCGAGGATGTACGGTATCGCAAAAACGGGCGCTTGAGCGATGGCTGCGCCGCCATTCGGGTCGACGAGGTGTGGTATCAGGATTTTGCCACGGCCGTGCATGATCCCATCTGCGACGAAGACCCCGAAAACTACAGCCATGTCGAAGTGCGTGTGGTCCCCCCAGGCAGCCAGATTTCCGACGAGCCACCTCGGAACAGCCGCTACAAAGGGAGCAAGAGTCGACGCACCGAGTGGCGGCGCCATATTCGAAATCGCCTGACGATCGAACTCCACCCAGCCCAAGACTGAGCACGAGCACCCTTGCCTTCACCCCAAGGCCGAGATCGGTTCCCGTTGCTACTGATCCCCGCGCAACGCCTCCAATGCTATTCATACCGCCAGTGCCGTTTCCAAACTATTTCAGGAAGCAGGAAGCTGATCAGGAGTTCGGGTCCTGGCTTCCAGCACTCTATGAGTTGTGGAACTCGCCATCTTCCTCCGCGGCTCCGCGTCTCCGTGTGAGGTGCGTCTCTGGGTGAGCTGACCCGTTCCAGAACGCCTCGCTGATTCCTTCGCGCAAGGGAGAGACACGTCACCAGGGCATGGCGCTGCGTTCAATCGCGGCGTCAAGCAACGTCGTGCAAGAACCATCGGCCCTCGTCCGCGGTCACCGGAGGATCACGTACAGTGCGTCGGGGGGAAAGCGGAGGATGCGACGATCGCCGTCGGTTTCTAATTCCAATTCGGCGGTGGCGAAGCCGTTGGCATCCAAGACAAGGGCTTTGTGAATGTGAGGGTTGGTCAGCGTGACCACCAGGTCGTTGTTCTCCAGGTTCCAGGGCGAGGTCCCCAGCTCGGTAATGCGGTGGCCTTCGACTTCGCGGTCGCCGCGCCGCATGGTCACCGGCTGCTCGGCAAAACCATACGGCCGCGCGATCGTACTGGCCTGGACGAGAATGTTTTCAGACTCGTTCAGGTTGCGGGTGTCGAGGCTCACCACGTACACGGCCGCGTAGGGGTTGCCGACTTTCAGCTCGACGTCGCTCAGCCGAATGGGCGAGACCTGTTGCAAAAATCCCGCCGCCGCCTGGGCCCGCGGGGCATCCACGGAGAGCACCCCACGGCGATGGTCCAGGCGAATCTGCCGGGTGATGCTTTCCACAACACCCTGTTCGCGATCGATGAACGCATCGAGGTTTGTGACCGTCGTAGCGGCCGGATCACTATCGTAGGTCACGCGGACCGGCCCCACCAGGAAGGCCAGCGGATCGACACCGGTTTGCACCGCGGACTCGGGCGGCAGATCCCCGGCATCGCGGTTGGGATCAAAGCCGGGTTGCTCGACCAGGATCGACGACCGCCGGTCCCAGATATCGGCCAGGGCGCGGTGTTCGTGAACCACGGGTTCACCCTCGGCGATGTAACCATTGCGAAACATCACCGCCGCGGCGGGAAACATGCCCATTTGCACTGGCGTGCTGGTATCCCATTTTCCGAAGGGCGGCTCATAGCCCTTGCCGATGGTGAACCAGTAGAAGCTATCGACCCCGGTCAGCCCCATGTAGGCCGCCACGACCAGGGGCCCCTCGGATTGATAACGGTTGGGCGGGACCCACTGGCTTTCGGGGATGATGAACGGATGGCCGACCGGCTGCTTGGCGTTGATCGGGATGCTTTGTGGATGGGTCAGGGCCGACCGCGATTGATACTGATCGCCCTGCAGGATGGCATGCCCCGCGCGGTCGCCTTGGTGATCGACGCCAAAATACTTGTTCACGCCGACAATCTCGTTGGCGGTGTAACTGAACCGCTCGGCGTCCAGCAATTTCACATCGTTGGCGGTTTTCCAATTGCCGGCGTTAATCAACTGCGGGGCGCCCAGCTCGTCGCGCAAGTACTGCGCGATCATGCTATTGAAGGCGTGCATCGTGTGGGTCGTGAACTCAAGCTGATCGGCCAGGCGTTTGCGCTGTCCGCCACGAGGATTCTGGGTCAGGTGCCATACCGTGAACAGTCCCGCCTGTTGGTTGGCAAAGTCGTCATGCTCGTGCTTGGCCCCGTCCCAGGCGGCCAAAGCGGCGTCTAGCGAACCGTGCTTGTTGATCAACCACGCGGCGAACTGCTTCCGCCACAACGCCAGGGCTTCGCCTTCAATGCGTTGCGAGGTCCAAAACAGCAGCGAGTCTTCGTTCTGAATTTGAAAGATCGCCAGCGCCGGCTCGTCCTTCAGCGGCACGCCGGTGTAGGGATTCTCACGAGTGAACAGTTCTTTCAGCCACGCCTTGTAGGCCGCCTGGGTCACGGGCTCAAAGAACAGTAAACCGGTCATCGAGTCACCCTTGGGCGAAGGCACGCCCCAGTCGGCCTTGTGCTTCACGCTGCTGGCCCAGAACGGCGAAACGGTCGTGTACACGCCCGCCTGCTTCATGCCGGCCACCAGCCGAAAGATCTCGTCCAAGGCCTGCTCGTTGACCTGGGCCAGGTCGTTGCCCTGCCGCGGCACCAGGTTGCCGTGATAGCGGACCATGTTGATGCCCCGCTTGGCGTAGAAATGGCCCCAGCGGGCGATTTCTTCCACCGGCGCCTGCCTGCTATGCACATACGTCGTGCCGCTCCAGAAGCGGATCGGCCGACCGCGACCGTCGACAAACGACTCGCCGTCCTCGCTGAGCCGAATGAACCCGTGCTTGCCGGCGGGCGTGTCGTTGAGTCCGCGGAGGTCCAGCAAGGCGGTCTCGTCCAGGGTGTCCGGCGGGGGCTCAAAGGCCCAATGGCCGTCGTCCGCCCGACCGGTCCGCTGCCCGGGTCGCAGGCTGTAGTTGGGGGTGAACGGTTCGCGCGAGAAGACAATCGCGTCGAGCCCGCCGTGATTGTTGTTGCGGCTGGTCAGCCGAAAGCTGATCGTCCGCGGCCCAGCCTCCAGGTCGATGCTCCCCTGATCCACCCAGGCCACGAACCGCAGGTCGGGCTGACCATCGGCGGCGATGTTCACCTGCTGCACGGGATCCGAAAAGTTGACCGGCTGCCAATCGCCTTCGTCCAGGCGATACTCCATCCGCGGCCCACCCACGGGGTTAGCCCTGAGCCAAAAGTGGTAGGACCCGGCCGCCGGCACGTCGAAGGCGTACTCGGCCTCGGCCGGTTCGCCATGGAAGTGCGACAGCCAGTCGCCGCCGGAGAGTTCGTCCTTCCGCACACCATCGTACCAGCCGTGCCGGCGGGCGGTACTGCGCTTCGGCTGTTGGCCCTCGATCCACACCAGGCCCTCGGGCGGGGCCTCCTCGCGGAGCACCACATCGGGCCGCGGCAACGCCCGGGCCAGGCCCGTTGCGGCGGCTTCGGTGGCGTCGGCGGTTTCAGGGTCGCTGGCGACCGGATCGGCGGTGGTCGCCTGCGCGACCAAGGTCCCATCTTCGGCCGCCGCGGCCTGGGAGCGTTGGCTGATTTGCGGCGGGTTCGGGGGCTCGGCACAGCCGGCGATCAGCAGCAGAAGAGACGCCAGGCCGCAGGCGGGTAACCAGGAGATTCGGGCAGTCATCGGGGCTCGGCTCAACGCGGACGAAGCGGAAAGGGGCACTTTTGCCCCTCCAGCTTACCGCCGCCAGAGTGCCAGGTCACTCCGATGAGCCCCGTCCCGGAAAACCGTTCTTCTACTGATCCCTGCGCAAGTCTTCGAACAATGGGGAAATCCGTCGGTTCGACCGCTGTTGTCAAAGCCCGCTGGTCAAACCCCTTCGAGCCACGCGGCCCATTCTGCATTGACTCTTGGAATCAGAAGGAACTCACCGCCAAGACGCGAAGTTGGGGCACGACATCTTCGCGCTCTTCGCGTCTTGGTGGTTCAACAGGTTTCCCGTTCAGAGTCTCCCGGTACCGCTTGACTTGTTCGTAAACGATCGCGGGCAACGGTAAGTCCCCGGGCCCGCCCGCTTACACCAAGGTTTCCAGCAGCAGGCGGAGCTTCCGCATCTCGGTGTCGTGATCGCAGTCGCTTTCGGGATAGTCGATCACATGCACGCTCAGGGCCCGGGCGTACTTGAACCGGGCAAGCTGGCTGGTGATCCGTCCGTACTCGATGCGGCCTTGACCCACGCGGACTTGCAGGGCTTCTTCGTTGGTATCGCGAAGATGGACGTGGGTCACATACTTCAGCAGCGGCTCGTAGTCGCTGTCGGCGGCGGGGCCGAAGACAAAATGGCTGGGATCGAGCGTGATTCCCAGTCCCGGCACGTTTTTGAGCAGGGCCTGGGCGGTGGCCGGATCCTGGGCCAGGGTGCCGCCCTCGGTCTTCATGCTGACCAGGATGCCTTCGACGGCGCTGATCCGCACCAGCTCGCGGAGCCGCTCGATCTCTTGATTGAACGGCGTGCCCAGGGGCGAACTCGGCACCGTGACCTGCACCACCTTGGTGGCCTTGGCCAGCTTGGCGCAGGCGGTGAACTGATCGTAGTAAGTCTGGCCCTTGGCCTGGATGTCCACGAAGTAGGCCACCGGGGTGAGCCGGTGCGTATCGCGGCACCGCCGGATCGCCCGATCCAGATCGGCCGCCACCTCGGAAGGCCGCAGGTGGGGACCTTGCTCGCGAATCCCGATCTCGACCCGTTTGAACTCCAGGTCGGTGATCCGACCCAGGGCGTCTTCCAGACTCAGACGGGGAAAACACTCGGTTGAAGCAGCCACAAACACGGCACGGCACTCCTTAGCCCGGGGCCTGACGGCCCTGTACGATCCACGCTCCCATGCGGCGGGCAAGTCTACCGGCCCGGGCCGAGAATCGCCAACAGCAACTTCTCGCAAACTCGCCGCCGACGCGCCCCTCACTCGGGCAGGTCGCGACCGTGGGAGAGGCTGGCAAGCTGGGTCAGCAGGGTGGCGGCACCGCCGGAGTCGATCGCTTCGGCGGCCAAGGCCAGACAGGCATCGAGGCTGGCAGCGCGTTCCGCCGTCCACAGGGCGGCGGCGGCGTTGAGCAGCACGATGTCGCGGCAGGGGCCGGGCTGGCCGTCCAGCACATCGCGAATCTTGGCGGCGCTGTCTTCGGGGTCGGCGGCGCGAAGCGCGTCGCTGGCCGAGGTGGTGGCCAAGCCAAAATCCTCGGGTCGCCAGACCAGGCGTTCGATGTCTTGCGTGGCGCCCTCGGCCAGGGCCACTTCGGTGGGAGCCGCCAGGCTGACTTCATCCAGGCCGTCGGTGCCCCAGACCACAACCGTCCGCCGGGTGCCCAAGTGCAAGGCCGCCGCGGCGAGCTTGTGTTGCAAGGCCTGCCGGCCGACGCCAATGAGTTGAAACTCGGCCCGGGCCGGATTGGACAAAGGCCCCACGCAGTTGAACAGCGTCGGAAAGCCCAACCGCCGACGGACGGCCGCGACCTGCCGCATCGAATCATGCCACAGCGGGGCAAAGCAGAAGCCCAGGCCCAGGCGATCCAGGCACCAGCCGACTCGCTCCAGCGGGGCCTCGACGTCTACCCCCAACACCCGCAGCACATCGGCCGATCCGCTACGACTGCTGGCCGCCCGATTGCCGTGCTTGGCCACGGGTTGGCCAGCGGCGGCGGTGACAATCGCGGCGGCGGTGCTGATGTTGAACGTCCCCGAGCCATCGCCGCCGGTTCCGCAGGTATCCAGCAGGCCGCTTCGCTGGGTCGAGAGCCGATGCATCCGCGCCCGCAACGCCGCGGCGGTGGCGGCGATCTCCTCGGCCGATTCGCCGCGGGTGGCCAGGGCGGTCAGCAAGCTGGCCAGTTCGACCTCGCCGACCTCGCCGGCCAAGACGGCATCCATCACGGCTTCGAGTTCGCCGGGCTCGAAGCGTCCGCCGGCGACAATCCTTGGCAAAGGAACCGGCGGCAGGGGAACCGGCGGCGAAGGCACGGCGTTTTCGGCGGGCGATGGCGTCATGGGCGGCAGGCGGATTGCGGCACAAGGTCGGCCGGCTTCAGGCGGGGACAATCGAACCAAAACTCGCGTCGGCGACACCCGATTTGCCCTGGGGCAAGTAAGCGGGCATCGCCGACGATCTCTTCAGCGGACCATTTCAAGTCGTGCGGACCGATCACAGTTCGCGGAAGCGGATGTTCCGCAGGTCCAGGGGCAAGGCATGATCCTGGAAGCCGATATAGCCCTTCTTGGGCCGATCGCCAAACCGGGGGTCGTCGAGCTTGACCTCGTTGACCACCTCGCCGTTGAGCTTGACGGTCAGGTCGTTGCCCTTGCGGACAATGTGGAACGAGTTCCACTCGCCGGCCGGCTTGGCGGTGTTCTTGGTGGGCGGAACGCCAGGGATGATGCCGCCCGAGTCGTGGTCGGTCAGGCGGGCGCCTTCCGGCTTGCTGCCGCTGTCATAAATCTGGACTTCCAGGCCGCGTCGGACCGGGTCGTTCTTGTCGCCCACGTTCAAATAGAAGCCGCTGTTGCCCCGCGGCTGCACGCGGTAGTCGAACTTGATCTCGAAGTCCTCGTACTCCTTCTTGCTCCACAAGTAGGCATCCCACCGCGACCAGCCCGACTCGCCGGGACGAGGCGTGAGGGTCACCACGCCATCGTCGCTGACGGTCCAGTTGCCCTCGGTGTGCCAATGCGGGTCGAGCTTGTTGTCCTTGACCAGGTCGGTCCACTCGCCTTCGTCGGCTTGGAGCCCGCTGGCCACGAAACCCAGTACGGCGATTGCCGCCAGATAGCCACATCGATTCATCGTTGTTCTCCGCGTTCAGAGGAAAGAGCGCTCCCACCATGCGGGTCGGGAGCCGTTCCGTGAACCGCCCACTATACCGCAGGCCACCCGCCCGTCACCACAGGCCCTTCATTCAAGGGGGGCGAGCGGGCGTTTCGCGGAGATTGAGCCGACCGTCGCAAATGCTCAATGGTTCATCAAGAACTCGTTGCTGTTGAGCAGGGCCCACCAGATGTCTTGCAAACCCGAGACGGTCTCGCCACGGCGGGTGGTCCAGAGTTGCTCGGCCAGGCGGGCTTCGGGCGGTGTGGGCCGACGGCTGAGGGCGGCCAGGTACAGCAGGTCGATTTTGGCCCGCGGTTTGATGGGCAGCTCTTGAACGTGATGCAGAAAGGTTCCCGGCTGGACCTCGGTGGCCCGGTCCATCAGAGGGCCGTTCATCAGGGCCAGGGTCTGACTGATGCCGCCCGAAAACAGCGTGGCCTCGTTCCGCTCTTCGTTTTCAAACGGTACGACGAATTGCTGCATCCAGGCCTCGCGGGCCTCGAAGCGCTCGGCGAATTCCTCGTGCAGGCCCGCCGCGGTCAGCAACGAGTCGTAGAGCTGCTCGGGCGTCATCTGCCGCAAGTAGAAGCGGCTGAACAAAGGCAGCTCGCCGGCCTCGGGGGCATCGGTCTGATTGGTCGAGCGGATGCGGCTCGACAGGGCGTAGGCATCCGACAGCACCAGCCACCGCAGCAGCCGGCGGCGGTCGTATCCGCTTTGCCGGAAGGCCTCGGCCAGGCCGCTCAATAGCTCGGGGTGGCTGGGTCGGTTGTGCGGCCCCAGGTCGTCGACCGGGCGGGTGAAGCCCTGACCGAACATCAACGCCCACAGACGATTGACCTCGGCCTCGGCCAACCGCGGGCTGCCCACCACCAGCCGGGCCAGCTCCTGGCGACGACGGACCTGATCGACGCCGCCGTGCGGATCGATCGCGGTGCCGTCGACAAACACCGGATAGGCCGCCTTGAGCAAGCCGTTGCGGAGTTCGTAGTAGATTTCGGCCTCGTCCAGGGCCCCGCTGTCGGGCAGAAAATCGCGGTCGACCAGCCGCGCGACGGAGTGCCCCTCGGGGCCGGTCACCGTCTGCAACACGGCCTGCTTGAAGAAGGCGTTCAGCTCCCAGAAGGTGTTTTGCTTCAGGTGGTTGAAGGGGTGATTGTGGCACTGCGTGCAACTGACCCGCAGTCCGAGAAACCGCTCGGCAATGCGATTGGTCGCGGGAATCTGCTGGTCGTCGAGATGGTTGATCAGAAAGTTGGCCGCCCCGTGGAAGTCGGGCTCGCCCGGGGTGCCGCTGCCTTCGGCGGTGATCAGCTCGGTGACGAATTCGTCGTAGGGCAGGTTGTCGGCCAAGGCCTGCCGCAGCCAGAACCGCAGGCCCTGGCGATCGACGCCTGGGGCATCGCGCGAGGTGCCGCGGCCCATCAGCCAGCGGCTCCAGATGCTGGCCCAGTTTTCGGCCAGTTCCATGCGGTAATCGTCATGTTCGAGCAATCGCTCGACCAACCAGCCGCGGCGTTCGGCGGGCAACACATCGAGGTAGGCCGACAGTTCCTCGACGGTGGGAATTCGCCCCAACAGGTCGAGATACACCCGACGGCACCATTCGCCTTCGGTGGCCGGGGGCGAGGGTTCGATGCCGTGGGAACTCCATTGCCAGCGGAGGTGCTGGTTGATGTGCTCGATGACTTCGCGGTCGTCGACCGAGGAGCCGGCGCTCGTGCCGTTGTCCAGGTAGCCGGCCGCGGGGCTAAGGGGCCGATGGGTGGGATCGGGGCTGGTGGCGACGACCTCCGACGAGGGAAAGTCGGCACTGGCTGGCATCTGGCGTTGGCTGGTGGACTGCTCTTGCTGCCGCGAGTCGGCCGCCTGATCCGAGGCGATCGAGGGGCCCAACCCGCGTCGGTTGCCCTCGGCCGCTGGGCCGTCGGAAGCGTCTCGGGGCGGTGACGGACTGGTGTGAGCCACCGGCTGGGGCGTCTCGGGCCGGAACGCCAGGTACGTGCCCATGGCGGCCGCCAGGCTCATGGCCAGGCTCAGGCCGAACCAGGCCCAACTGGGACCGGTCCAGGTCGCCCCTGAACTCCCATGGGCCGACTGCGCCGAGACCGCGGCAAACGACCCGCTCGAATCGTCGCCGCCGCCGACCGCGCGGACGCTGATCTCGTAGCCATCGGCAACCGGCACCCCCGCGGCGGCCACAATCCGCTCGGTCAGGTCAGGCGGTCGCTCGTCGCCCAACAGCTCGACGAGCGCAAGCTCGAGAATCGGGTCGTCGACCTCGGGGGCTTCTGGGGTGGTGGCCGGTTCGGTCATGGTGAGGTCTTGGGTGAGCGCTCCAGGCAGTCGCGGAGTTTCTGTTTGGCCCGTTGCAGGCGATTCTTCAGCCCATCCGGCGAGAGGCCCGTTCGCTGGGCCATCTCGTCGCGACTGAGTCCGTCGCGATAGCGAAGCTCCAGGACCTCGCGATCGGCCGCATCCAGCCGCCCCAGGCAACCTTCGAGCCGCACGAGCAGGTCGCTGCCGCCATCGCGGCCGGCCAGCTTCTGCCAACGCTCGTCGATGCGGTCGAGCTGCTCCAACGAGACTTCGCGGCTCTCGCGCCGCACGACCGCCAAGTAC
>JBJHDE010000120.1:0-5901 GCA_050486385.1 Planctomycetales bacterium
CATCCTGATCTACGTGCTCGGCAAGCGCGCCCAGCAGCAGGGCGGTGACGAGGGACCCGGTCGCCGGTAGGGACGGAGCCCGGCGGACGCCCCGGGTGTCAGGCGCGGCCCGGTCCGCGCAGGGCCGAACGCAGGAACCGGACCTGCTGGACCAGCAACTGGCGGATTTCCTCGGGGTCGTCGTGGGGTTGGGCGTCGACGTTCGAGATCACCGGAATCTGCGGTGTTCGCAACTCGACGGTCTGCAACACCGCGGCCAGCTCTTCATCGGCGGGCTTCATGATTGGCGTGTGGAAGGCTCCGGCGACGGCCAGGGGCACAACCTTCATCGCCCCGGCGGCCTCGGCCAATTCCGCGGCTCGCTCGCAGGCGGCCACGGTCCCCGAGACCACGATGTTGCCTGGGCACAGCAGGTTGGCAACGCGGAGGTCCTCGCCTTCGTCGCGGACCTGCTGACACAGGCTCTCGACCTGATCGCGTTCCAGGCCCAGCACGCTGACCATCCCACTGGGCGTGGCGTCGGCGGCGGCTTGCATGGCCTCGCCCCGCTTCTGCACCAACCGCAGGCCGCTTTCAAAGTCCAGGGCCCCCGCAAACACCATGGCGGTGTATTCGCCCAGGCTCAGCCCGGCGGCGGCCTGGCAGCTCAGCACGATTTCGGGCGATTCGGACCGCAGCCGCTCCAGGGCGGCCAGGCTGGTGACAAACAGCGCCGGCTGGCTGATGACGGTGCTGTCCAGCCGCTCGGCGGGACCCTCGAAGCAAAGCTGGGCCAAGTCGTAGCCCAGCACCTCGGCGGCCCGATCGTACAGTTCGCGGGCGGCGGGCAACGTGGCGGCCAGCTCTTTGCCCATGCCCACGGCCTGAGCGCCCTGACCCGGAAACAAAAAGGCGATGGTTGTCACGGGTGATCCTTGCTGACGATCCTTCAAGCGGGGCACCGAGATGGGCCGCAACGTAGGAGAAGCGCACGGTGGGTGGCGCGCCGGGCTCAGGCCTCGGCGGTGGTCACGGCCGAGGGGCTGAGGCTCTCGGCGATCATCGCGTTGAGTTGGGTATCGTGATGCTTCATGGCGGTGGCCAGGGCGTTGCGAATCGCCCGGTCACGGCTGCTGCCGTGGCCGATGATGCATACCCCGTCGACGCCCAACAGCGGGGCCCCGCCGAAGCTTTCGTGATGCAGTTGGCTGCCCAATTCCTTGAGCACCAGTTCGGCCTTGCCCCGCTCGGTGTCCAGGGCCGGCAGCACCTTGGTGGCGGCCATGTGGAACAAAAAGTCGGTCACGCTCTCGCTGACCTTGAGCACCACGTTGCCGGTGAAGCCGTCGCAGACCACCACGTTGACCGTGCCCGCGTACAGGTCGCGGCCTTCGACCATTCCATGGAACTTGTCGGCCCAGGGGCTGGCGCGGAACAGGTCGCGGGTCTCGCGGACCAGGTCGTTGCCCTTGGTGTCCTCGGTACCGATGCTCATCAGGCCGATCTTGGGCGTCTCGATGCCCACAATCGTCTTCGCATACAGCGAGCCGATCACCCCGTACTGGTACAGATGCTCGGGCTTGCAGGCACTGTTGGCCCCGACGTCCAACAGCACACAGGGCCCCCGCATGGTGGGCATGACCACGGCGATGCCGGGTCGCTTCACGCCCTTGAGGAACAATCGGGTGAACAGCCCGCCAGCGGTGACCGCCCCGGTATTGCCCGCACTCACCACGGCATCGACCTGCCGGGTGGCCATGAGCTGCCAGCAGCGGGCGATCGAGCTATCGGGCTTCCGTCGCAGATCGCTGGGCTTCTCGTCCATGCCCAACACCTGTGTGGTGTGAACAAAGGACAGTTGCGGGTGATCCTGGAGGGTCGGGCCCAACTCGGCACGGACCCGGGGCTCGTCGCCTACCAGAACCACATGCATGGGCTCGTGAGTTGCGATGGCCTGCACCGCCCCTTGTACAATCGGGCCGGGGGCATGGTCGCCCCCCATCGCATCGAGTGCAATCCGCATCGGCTAATACCCCTGGGCTGTCCGCTTCGGGTGGGCTTATTTCTTCTGCGTCTTCGCGACGTCGGTCACGATCCGACCTTGATAATAGCCGCAATTCTGGCAGACAACATGGGTGGGCGTGGCAAAGCCACAACTGGGACAGAAGGTCAATTGTCGCGGTCGCAGAAAGTCGTGCGCCCGACGATTACCCGTCCGATGATTCGACTGCCGTCGTTTAGGAACCGCCATGGAACCAACTACTCACATCAAATGAGGATGGCACCCGCCGAACGCCGCCGACCGGTGCGCTGAACCATTTGGGAATACCGCACACAAAGGGGAAGCCTCTTTCCTAGGCATTGGCGTGTCGCCTGTCAAGGGCTCCGCTGGCCCTCACTGGGGGGTAGATCGCACCGCAGACGGCCCTCGGCGGTGCCGATCAAGGCAGGATCCGCCAAGCCTTTCGATCGACTGGCTGCTGCTTGGGGAGCCAAAACGCCCGCCTGCGCGACTCTCGGGGAGGAGGGGCTGATTCGGCGCGTCTCATTGTTCGCGGTCCCGGGTCTCCAGCAGCTCCCGCAGTCTGGTGGCCAGTTCCGGAGGGACCCGCTCGCACCAGGAGTCATCGATCAGTCGGACATCCAACAGGTCGAGCAGATGGACCTGGTCGCGGAGGCGGAACGACGTGAGTTTCATCCGGACCAGGGCATCCAGCGTGGCAATCGTGAACTCGGGACCCGCTTCCGACTCGGTCACATCGGGGGTGGGGAGCAGGTAATCGCCACGGACTTTCTCCCGCGCAAAGACAATATGGACCGCGCTCCTGATCGAACCGTCAGGGCCATCCAGCAAGACATCAACGCCCGTGACGTTCTGGTGGACGAAACCCACCGACTGGGCCGCCTGAATGACGCGGTCGAGGTCCTCGCGACGAATCAGGATGTCCACGTCTTTTGTGTTCCGCACCGCTTCGACATCGACGCGGGCGACCCAGGCCGCGATGGCATTGCCGCCAATCACGGCGTGCGGAACGGCGGCCTTCTCCAGGGCGGCGGCAATTCGGCGTGCGCGCTCTCTGACGGCATCCACGGCGGCGATCATCCTTTCCCAGGAGAACTCCTTGAGTTCCGGACTGGCCATGGTGCTCTCTTTGTGGCGAAGCCTTGCTGGTGCGTTCGACTTAAATCTACTAGTGCAAATGCCCCCACGGCAAGGGTTTGCAAGCTGGCAGGGCGGCCCAAGACGATGCCATTCTTTTGGAGGGGGCCATGGGACATTTTTATTGGCGCCTTGCAGCTCTGCCAGCCCTCGTTGGCAAGGCCCAGCGGAGTCGATGGGGTCCAGCTCCGATTGACGAAGCCCGGCCTGGCAGCCTATCATTTGGGGGTGGAGTTGAGTCGCATTGAGTGAGTGCGGCCCCAAGAAGATCGACGATTCACTCGATAAGAGGGGGGCGCGTGGCGGACAAGCCGGAATCCCGACGGGCCAATCTCGAGTTTCGTGCTCGCCAGCCAGACGGTTCGTGGCAACCGGTTTACATTGCCCATCGTCGACTGCGCACAATGGCGCAACGTGGTCAGGCCCACGTTCTTGAGGCCGCTCGAATTGTCCCGATGATTCTGAGTGAGCCGTCCGCTATTTTTGAAGGAGTAAGAACCGAGGAAGATGACGATCTCGGTCAAGGCAGTGCGGAGGGTTGGCGCTGCTACTGCGGAATTCCTCGCGTCGCCTACACCAACGAGGGGCACGAAATTCCCCCATACCTTGATCAGGTCTATCTGGTTTTCTTGAATACCGATCGAATTGCTTACAACTGGCGGTGGGAACCGGCTGACCCAAACCATCCCACCCTGCCGATTGACCATCCACGACGCTTTGCCCGTCAGGTCCTATGAACCCCGATGAATTGACCGAGTTTGCTGAGAAGGTCTTCGAGATCGCGGGTCCGCCTCAGGCGTTTCAGCCGCTGGCGACCTACGATCCCGATGGCGATTGCATCGAGTTTCTCGCAAAGCCCGATCCGTTCTACGCCAAGCGGGTCGACGATTTGGTCACGGTCTACTACAGCCAGCAGACGGGCGAGATCGTCGGATCGCTCATCAAGAGTGTCACCCCGTTCTGCAAGCGGCTTTTCAACAGATTGCCCGGGTTCCGCATCGAGATTGAGGACGGCGGAATCCTGCTCCAGCACATTTTCCTGGCGAAGATGTGGTCCGATGACCAGCCTCCTCCCGAGTTGGTCGTGCTGACCTACCGAAAGCTCATCGAAGTCGCCAGCGAGACGGTCGTCGAAGGCGAGTTGTGCGTCGCATGAGAATGCCTTGGGGGCGCGTTTGACTGACCCTTCCCCGTGAAGGTCCTCGAACAGGGGCCAACCTCGGCGGGAGGGTTGAGTGGGGCCAGACACCGGTGGACAAGCCACCAGGGCCAGCCTACGCTGCAAGCTCAATCTTCCAGCAATCAGTAGGGTGTCGCACTCCTTAGCGGAATGGGGGCTGGTGACTCAGGAGCCCACGACGTGCGGGTCAAGACCATCCCCGAGGACTTTCGCGTTGTCGAGTTGGCACGCTGCCCGCTGGGCCCGGGACGCTTCGCGTGCTATCGGCTGACCAAGCGAAATCTGGGGACGCTGGAGGCCCTGGACGCGATTGCTCGAAGCTGGAATCTGCCGCGTCGCCGGCTGCAACACGCCGGACTCAAGGATTGGCAAGCCGAGACCCAGCAGACCATCACCATCGAGCAAGGCCCGGCCCAGTCACTGGAAAGTCCCCAGTATCAGCTTGAGTATCTGGGCACCACCGCCCAGCCGCTGGAGCCATCGGCCCTGGAGGGCAATCGGTTCGAGGTCGTCGTTCGCGATCTGTCCGACGACCAGGCCCAACGGATCGTCGACGAGTTCGGCAGCCTGTCGCTGGGAGTGCCCAACTACTTTGATGATCAACGCTTCGGCTCGTTGGGCTTCTCGGGCGAGTTCGTCGCCCAACGGTGGTGCCAGGGCGAGTTCGAGCGGGCGTTGTGGTTGGCCCTGGCCGATCGCAACCCGCACGACTCGGCCGACGAGAGCCGACAGAAGGCGATTCTCCGCGAGCTGTGGGGCGACTTTCCCACGGCCAAGGAGCGTCTTGATCGCTCGAATCGACGGAGCCTGGTGACCTTTCTGGTCGATCGGCCTGGCGATTTCCGTGGGGCCCTGGCCCGGTTGCCCAAACCGCAGCGGGGGCTGTATGTCTCGGCCTTCCAAAGCCACATCTGGAATCGCTTGCTGGCCCGCTGGATCGAAGCCCACAGCCGGCCAGAAGATCGCCGCGGCCTGGCGTTGCAGTTGGGCGTGGTCCCGCGACCCGTGGACTTCGACCAGCCTGGGCGGTTGGCGTGGCTGGGGCTGAGGCTGCCGCTGGTGGGCACGCACATCCGGCACGACTCGCCGGAGATTGTCGCCTGGTGCCACGAAATCCTGGCCGAGTACCAGCTCGAACCCCGGCGGCTGCGGCTCAAGGGAGTGGATGACACGTTCTTTGGCAAAGGGCAACGCCCGGCGGCACTGATGCCGGGCGAACGCACGGCCCAGCAGGCGCCAGACACCCGGTACCCGGGTCGCACGGCGGTGACGCTGGGTTTTACGTTGCCGCCGGGAGGCTACGCGACGCTGGTGCTCAAGTGTTTGGGTTGGAAGGCCCCACCGTCCTGGGACGAGGCGACCAACTCGGCCAGCGAATAGGCCAAGGTGTTCAGATCCACCGGCAGCCCCAACAGCAGCTTGCCGCCCGCGGTGCGACAGCGTCGCGGATCGTCGGGCCGGGGGAAATCGACCAGCACCAACACCCCAGCGGGGCGGACTTGCTGGGCAAAGGCTGCCAGGCGTGACCAACCCGCATCGTCCAGGCTGGGCGCCTGCCAAATGCCCACCGCCGCCCGCCGCA
>JBJHDE010000120.1:5911-10980 GCA_050486385.1 Planctomycetales bacterium
CTGGCCAACCAGGTGGCGGTGACCCGATTGACGCCGGTCACCGCGGCATGCCCCAGCAGCCGAGGCCACGGTTGGGCCAATCGCGCCAGGGCCCGTTCCTCTTCCGAGGCCGTTTCAGGATCGTGGGCGGTCAGCGCCCACTGTTCGCTGGTGGCCTGCATCGCCTGCCACCAGGCCATGCGGGCGACGCCCTGACACCCTGGGCGGCTGCGAGTCACGCCCTCGCACCAGGGGCCTTCGATAACGATCAGCCGTGCCAGCGGTGCGGCATTCCGCAGCCGATCGACCGCCGCCGGGGGAAACTCGCCCGGGAACGATTCCAGCAGCACCATCTCGGCGGGGGGCTCGCCACTGCTGGCCAGCCACGCCAAGGCGGCCGCCGCATGCGGCACCGCGGGCGGGCGATGCCGGCGATTGAGGCGTTCCACGATGGGGCGAAACTCGCGGCGGGCCGTGTTTCCCACCAGCAGGGTGTGTGCCGTTGACATGGTTGAGTCCATCCCTGGACGACTGAATCTCTCGCCCGCCCCGCGGGGCGTCAGAGCGTTTCGACAAAGCGGGCGGTCACCTCGTGGCGGTTGCCGTCCAGCGGGTCGATGGTGATCGACAGCCGCCCGACGGTCGGATCCAGAGTGTAGCGGACCGCGACGCTTCCGTCGTCCTCAGTCGTTTGTTCGAGAATCTTGCCATTGACGGTCTGCAAATAGGCATCAAACCCCTCAATCAGAGCGGTGCGAAGCCGTTCGGCCGTCTCGGCATCGCCGCCGATCTCCAGCGTGTAGGTTGTCTCGCCCCGCCGGGGGCCTCGCTCGCTTTCGCGTCCTAATCCCAGCAGGGCGACGTTGGAGTCGCGGGCGATGGACTCAAACCACTCGGTTTGGTCTTCCGCGACCTGCGAGGTGTGGGCCCCGGGCCGCCGTGGCGGTTCGCATCCGACAAAGACCACGGCGAGAGTCAGGATCAGCAGGCAACGGACCATGGCAAGGGTTCCCAGATCGACAAACCGATGGGGTAGAAAGCCCGAATTTACCCGCTGCTCCTCCCCAATGCGAGCCGTGTTCCCGACAAAATCAGGCGAACAACTCGGCCTCCTTGGCCAACAGCACCTCGCGGGCGGCGTAGGCGTCCTCGGCCTCGCGGAGAGAATCCAGGGTGTCGGGCTGTCCCAACACCCGCGAGAGTCGGGCCAGGGTTTGCAAGTGGGTGGCGTCGTCGGTCGAGAGGATCAGGAAGAACAGGTCGGTCATCTGTCCGGTGCCGGTTGAGCCAAACGGGATGCCGGTGTGGGTGCGACCCAGGGCCAGAAACGGCTGGGCCAGGATCGAGCCTTGCGGGCGTCGGGGGTGCAGCAGGGCAAAGCCGCCGGGCATGGCGGTGGGGCAGAGCTGCTCGCGCTGCCGCACGGCTTCGGCAAATTTCTCGGGGTCCCACAACATGCCGGTGTTGGTGGCGAGTTCGACCATGGCGCGAATCACCGCGCTGCCGGTTCGGGCCGCCAGGGGCACGGCCACGGCTTCTTGGGGCAGCAGCTCGCTGAGGGTGAACTCGTGCGGTTCGCCGCGTCGGTCGGCTCGGTGCAGGGCGGCTTCCAGGTGTTCGAGCTGATCGGCCTCCAGGGCGCCAATCCGCTCTTCCAGCCAGTGATGAATCTCGGGCCGGCTGAATCGCCACTCGCCGCCGACCTTGCGGCCAGGGATCTGCCCGCGCTCAACCATACGGGTGACCTGCGCGTATTGCAGGTGCAAGTAGCTGGCCAGTTCCTGGAGGTCAAAGTCCTCGGTGCTCACGGCGATCTGTGTGGGTGTGGGGCAAGCCGCCCCGCAAGGCGGAAGATTCGAAACGGCGGCCGCATTATCGCACCAACAGGCACACTCGGCCACCGGCAGCGGTCGATTCGCGGCAACTTCGCGGTGGTCGGGTGCTTTCATCCCGCTGGCGAGGCTTTTATATTCGGGCCGCGTTGCGTGCCCATGCAATTCCCCGCCAAGCCTCGGGGGCCGCTGGGGCGGACGCAATCCGCCGCGGCCCGCGCGCGACCCGAGTGCCCGGGCTTTCCGACCTGTCCCGGTGTCGAAGCCCCCGCCGACGACCATTCACCGAGGAGCCCCGATGAGTGTCAAGGCCCGCCTGTCGCTGATGATGTTTCTCCAGTTCTTTGTCTGGGGAGCCTGGGTCGTGGCCCTCGGTGGCTACCTGGCCAACTACCTCGATCCCGATTCGTTTGGGTCATGGGTCGGCCTGTTCTACACGGCCGATCCGATTGGCGCGATGATCGCCCCGCTGTTCGTGGGCCTGTTGGCCGATCGCTTCTTCAGCACGCAACGGGTGCTGTTTGTGCTGCATGCGATTGGGGCGGCTCTGTTGTTTTGGGCGGCCACCATCCCGCCTGACACACCCGAGCATGTCAGCCTGCTGTTTGGGATCATGATCGCTTACGCGATTGCCTATCAACCCACCTTGGCGTTGATTGCCAGCATCTCGTTCCGCAACATCGACGACCCCTCGGCCGACTTCCCGCGGCTGCGGGTCTGGGGCACGGTGGGCTGGATTGTGGCGGGCCTGATCGTGGGCATCTTTCTGGGTGAAGGCAACGCGATGTTCTTCTACCTGGGCGGTGCCTCCAGCGTGTTGCTGGCCCTGGTGTGCCTGACCCTCCCCGATACACCCCCGCAAAAGGCCCAGCAGGGCAACATTGTCGATGTGTTCGGCTTTGGGACCGCGCGGTTGATGAAGGAACGCAGCTTTCTGGTGTTCGTCATTTGCAGCTTCTTAATCTGTATTCCCTTGCGGTTTTACTACGCCCAGACGGTGCCATTCATGCAGCAAATGGGCCTGCCGGCACCCACGGCGCTGATGACCTTCGGGCAGATGAGCGAAGTGGTGTTCATGCTGCTGATGCCGTGGTTCATTTTGCGGTTGGGCATCAAGTGGATGCTGGTCATTGGCATGGCGGCCTGGATCCTGCGGTACTACTTGTTTGGCACCCTGGGCTTCTGGCCGATCTTCGTGGGCATTCTGCTGCACGGTATCTGCTACGACTTCTTCTTCGTGGCCAGTCAGATTTATGTCGATCGCAAGGCCCCACAGGATCAGCGGGCCGGGGCCCAAAGCTTTATCACTTTCGTCACCCTCGGCGTGGGCATGTTCGTGGGTGCCTGGGCGTCGGGTTACGTGGTCGATATGTATCCGCCGGTGACCGTGCGGGCCGAGCGGGTCGAGGTCGACGAGGGCGTCCAGGCCGAGGTCAAAAACGCTCAACTGCCTAACTGGTCGATCCCCAGCGACACCGACGAGCCCACGTTGCTGCGGTTCCTGCAACCGCAGACCTACCGCGAAATGCTGTTCGGTGCCGAACCCGAAGGCCCACCCCGCACGAACTTCGGCGACCTGGCGGTGGATGGCAAGATTCGGGCTGAGGATCTGCCCGAGGAATGGATCGACAATCATGGTTCCTCGGACCCCCGCGATCACCTGCGGTACGCCCGCGAGGATCTGGCCAAGGCGTTTGCCAAGGTCGACAAAGACGACGGGGCGGTGACCTTTGAAGAATGGCAGGTGGCCAGTCGCAACGATTGGACCTCCATCTGGACATGGCCGGCGGTGATGGCGGCCGTGACGTTGTTGATTTTCTTCGTGGGCTTCCACGACCGGCTGAGCAAAGCCGAGCTGCAAGCCGCCGCCGAGGGCGCCGACGATGTGGCGGCCACCACCGAAGGCGAGGCCGGCACCGGTCCGGCCAATCCCGACGACGAGGTTCAGCGGGGATAACACCAACGCCCAAACGACACACGCCGCGGCCGATGGCTTAGCCATCCGTCGCGGCGTGTGCTTTGGTGTGAAGCCAGCGAGCCGGCTTGGCCCCTACGGCGCGACAGGGCCGACCGTTCGCCTGGCCAGTCGCCGAGCCCGGGGACGCTCAGTCCTGGACCTTGATACCTTTCCAGAAGGCCACGTGGCCCTCGATCTTTCGCGCCTTCTCGCTGGTCTGCGGATAGTACCACGCGGCATCTTCGTTGACGGCATCGCCCACTTGCACGGTGTAGTAGTGGGCCGTCCCCTTCCAGGGACACACGCTAGTGGTCGTGCTGTCGAGAAAATACTCCCGCTTCAAGCTGTCGGGCGGGAAGTAGTGGTTGCCTTCGACGACTTGCGTTTCTTCGCACTCGGCGACGACCGTCTCGTTCCAGATGGCCTTGGGCATGATGGTAAGCTCCCAAAGGGGGATGCTGCTTCCACCTGGGGACCGAAGCCACCAGAATTGGACTGAGCTTGAGGGGATTGTAGATCCCCATCACATGCAAGAGAAAAACTCCCGACGGACCCGCCGGGACCAGCGGTCCAATCCCAGGCGGCCGCTCGGAGGATTCTTTACATCGGAACGCCTACGGGCAAGCCCCATCAACTAGAGGGGGCTTGCCCGTAGCAAATCGGCTGGGTGTCCAGCGGACCGCGTCCGCCGGGCGTTAGTCGTCGGCGTAGACCCGGGTGCTTTCTTCTTTGGTGACGGGACTGCTCATCTCGTCGGTCAGCAGTTGCACCCGCAGTCGGGCATCGCCGGGCTGCACGCCACGCACGTGAATGCGGAACACGGCCTCGGCCTTGGGAGCCAGGTGGCTCAGCGGTTCAAACAGCAAGCGGCCTTGCTGCTGACGGTGTTCGCTGGGGCCATCCACGCCCTTGAGTTCCATCTCGGGCGGCAGCTCCACGGCCAGCCGCAGGTTGCTGCTGGCCTTGGTGCCTTCGTTGACAATGCGAATCTCGTAGCGGGTGTCTTCGCCCACGCCGATGGGATCGGCCCGGTCGGCCACGGTGAACATCACCGCCGCAATGCCTTCGACCTGGGTCTGATGCGTGGTCTGGGCGGCCAGATCCCGTTCGGCGGTGGCCACCACGTTGAGCACGTGATCGCCCTGTTCGCGGGGCGTGACGACGACGCTGACCTCGCCCGATCGCTGAGCCGGCAGCTCGTCCAGCAGCCAGCGGACGCTGCGATCCGAGGGATTGTATTGGCCCTGGCCATCGGCCTGCACGAACTCGAAGCCTTCAGGAAGAATCGCCCGAAGCTGCAC
>JBJHDE010000121.1:0-10927 GCA_050486385.1 Planctomycetales bacterium
GCTCAAGAAGCAGCTCGCCGACGCCCAAGGCGACTTCAAGAAGATGGCTTCGGCCGTGGACGACGTGGCCAAGAAGGCCAAATCGGTTCAGGTCGGCGGCAAGAAGCTGCGTGGCGAAATGGGTGGCGAGGACGATTGAGCCAGGCGAAGGTTCGGGGGGCCGCGCTTCGGTCCCTTTGCGGTCAATACCAGGCACGTGGTTTCCAGGAGGATCGGGATGGGCAAGAAAACGGATGCTTACATCAAAGAGTTGGACAAGCTGATTTTCGATTGCATGAAGCCGATGAGTGCGGTCATTCAGGCCAAGGCGCGGCTGGCCGACATGACCAAAGAGGTCAAGGTCATCGAAGCCGCCCACAACAAGCGTTGCAACGAGATCGATCCGACGGGAAGCACTCAGCACGAGGCCGAGATCGCCAGCGATCCCCAAATCAAGAAGCTGGATAAACAGCTCGACGTCATGAACGACCAGTTCACGGAGTTGTTTTCCGCCAAGCAGTCGGTCAAGGATTCGCTAAAGACCGTGGCGATCAAGTTCAAGACCAAGCTGGGCGAATTTGAGACCTACATCACGAAGAAAGAGAAGTCGTTGAACCCTTTCCGGGGCAAAAAGAGCGTCCCGGCGGCCAAGAAGTACATCAAGGATGCCAACGCCTTTTTGGATGCCATCCGGTCGGCGCTCGCGTTGTGAGCCTGATCCGCCAACGGTTGGCCCGCCGGAATCGCCGTAGGTTCAGCTTTTGGCCCGAGCACCACTAGGCGGAGGCCACGAACCATGGAAAACGATTTCGTCCGACGGCTCCGCGCCCGGCTGGGCACCCATGCGGCCGTACCCCTGGGGATTGGTGACGATGCGGCCAGCGTCCACACCGGCGAAGAGACCCTGGTGACGGTTGATCTGCTGTGCGAGGGCACGCACTTCCGCCTGGGCGAGGCCACGCCCGAGCAAATCGGACGCAAGGCCCTGGCGGTGAGTCTCAGCGATATCGCCGCCATGGCGGGCGTGCCGCTCGCGGTGTTTGTGGCCTTCACGGCCCCGGCCGATGGTGGGCTGAGCCTGGTTGAGGGTCTGTACCAGGGCATGATCCCCCTGGCCGAAGAGTTCAACACCGCCATTGCCGGCGGAGACACCAACAGTTGGGATGGCCCCTTGGTCATCAGCACCACGGTGCTGGGCAAAGTCCATCCCCGCGGCAAGCTGACCCGCCACCACGCCCGACCGGGCGACGTTCTGCTGGTCACCGGCAGCCTGGGCGGCAGTCTCGCGGGGCATCACCTGTCGTTCGTCCCACGGGTCCGCGAGGCCCAACGCCTGCACGAGGGCTACGAGCTGAGTGCCGGCATGGACCTGAGCGACGGCTTGCTGGTCGATCTGGGGCGCCTCATCGAGGCCAGTGGCGTGGGTGCCGCGCTCGATCTGGAGGCCATCCCCATCAGCGAAGCCGCTTGGCGGCACGCCGGGCGTCACAACCGCCAAGGGGCGCTCGAAGCCGCCCTGGGCGATGGCGAAGACTTCGAGCTGCTGCTGTGCGCCGCCCCCGGTGAAGCCGCACGAATGCTGAGCGAGCAACCGCTGGAGATTCCGCTGACCCAGATTGGCACCATCGTGGCGGAACCCGGTTTGTGGCTCACCGCACCCGAGGGCCGCCAGCGGCTCGAGGTCCGGGGCTGGCAACATCGCCTGAGTTGACACCCCAGGCATCGCGGCGGAACCCATCGCTGTGTGGGGTCTCGGCCAGATTGCATCGATTGGAGTGGCCACCGGTGGGCGAAAGCTCAGGCGACGGTGGCGTGGCCCTTGCACAGGGCGGGCAATTCGCCAAAACTTGGCCTGCGATCCGAAGATGCGCTCCGGGCCCGCAAATGCCCGCTTGGGCGTGGCGAGTCGAGTTGGTGGGTCACGTCGCCCCGGGGACAGGGCTTGGGCCTGCTTCCGAGTTGGGCTGGCAAGGCCTCCTGGTGTGACCAGCCCTTCGAGACCGCGCCTGGTTGCTTTGCGCGCTTGGGTTCTTTGGCTGGGCCTCGTCGAGGTCCGGGCCCTGTTCTTCGGTTCTCCGGCGGGAGATTTCCTCATGAGCGTTGACCCCTCCGATCAACACAATCCCACCATTCTGGTTGTGGATGATAACGAGCTGCTCCGCGAGCGGCTCGCCCGGGCCCTGCGGCAACGGGGTTTCGAGGTCCGCACCGCGGGCAACTACGACGAGGCCATGGTCATGGCCCGCGAGGAAAGCCCCGAGATGGCCGTGGTCGACTTGAAAATGCCCGGCAAAGGCGGCATGGAGTTGCTGCGGGACCTGAAGGAGCTGGACCCCGCAACCCGGGTGGTCATGCTCACTGGCTTTGGCAGCATTGCCAATGCCGTGGATGCCATGCGGTTGGGGGCCATCAACTACATCAGCAAACCGGCCGACGCCGACGATGTGATCGCCGCGTTTGCGCGAGGCGAGGCACCGGTGCTGGCCGAAGGTGCCCCGACCGACTACGAGCCGCTGACCCTCGCCCGTGCCGAATGGGAGCACATTCAGCGGGTGCTGGCGGACTGTGGCGGCAACATCAGCGAGGCCGCTCGTCGGCTGGGAATCCACCGTCGTAGCCTGCAACGGAAGCTGCAAAAGATGGCTCCGGATTGACGCCGCGGTTGTTGTGACGATTTGCCACAGAGGCGGTCGGCGGCAACTCAGGGTACAGTGTGCTCCGCAACGAGGGATCGGCCTCACAACCGGCTTGTGGTGGCTGATCTGGCTCCCCCCCTTGAGTGTTCCTCGACCCAGGCGTTGTCGGACATGACCCAACCGATTTTCTCGCCGTGGACGGTCCAGATTCGTTACTGGATTCCCATTGTGGCGGCGGTGGTCCCGATCTACCTGATCGCCCTGATGTTCTACGGTGGCCACCCGCAGAGCACGCACAAGAACTACATGCCCAGCCAGCCGGTGCCATTCAGTCACCAGTTGCATGCTGGGCAAATGAAGCTGGACTGCCGCTACTGCCACAACACTGTCGAGCAGGCCGGCCATGCCGCCGTGCCGCCCACGGCCACTTGCATGGGCTGCCACATCAACGTCAAGACCGACAGCCCCAGGCTGGCCCCGGTTCGCGACAGTTGGGCGACCGGCCAGCCAGTGGACTGGGTGCGGGTGCATCACCTGCCCGACTACGTGTACTTCAATCACTCGGTCCATGTGGCCCGCGGCATTGGCTGTGCCACCTGCCATGGTCCCGTCGACAAGATGGAAAAGGTCTACACCTTCTCGGATCTCTCGATGGGCTGGTGTCTGGACTGTCACCGTAATCCCGAGCAGTTTGTCCGTCCGGTCGAAGAGATCACCAATATGGATTGGGATCTGCAAATGCCGGCGGCCGAGCGGCAGAGAATCGGGCGCGAGCTGGTCGAACAGAATCACATCTATCCGGCCACGAGTTGCTCGACCTGTCACCGCTGAAAACTTCGATCGCGTTCCGTCGTTGCCAGCATCGCTGGTTTGAGTTCCCCGACCACCGACTCCCAACGTCCGCGACATGCAACCTGAGCAGTACGGTTATTGGCGGAGCTTGGCAGAGCTGAAGAATACGCCCGACTTCCAAGAAGCCCAGCGGAAGGAGTTCCCGGCCGGGCCGGACGGCGATTTCACCAACACCACCCGCCGGCGATTCCTGCAACTTTCGGCCGCAAGTGCCACCCTGGCGGGCGTGGCTGGCTGCCGCAAAGAGCACCGGATCGCGCCCTATCGCTCGCGGCCCGAGGACATGATCCCCGGCGAGACCATGCAGTTTGCCACCTGCATGGATCTGGGAGGCGTCGCCTACCCGCTGTTGGTCGAGAGCTTTGATTACCGGCCCATCAAGGTCGAGGGCAGCCCCGACCATCCGTTCAGCCGCACCGTGGCGGGCAACGGCGCGACCTCGCGTTCTATGGGCCGCAACGGCGCCCCGCAAACCGGCTACGGCGCCTGCACGAAGTTTGCCCAAGCCGCGATTCTTGAATTGTACGACCCCGATCGCCTGCAAGTGCCGGTGTTTCGCGGGCGTCGTGCCTTCCCCAGTCGGCAGGCCGCCTGGCAGCAGTTTGCTTCGTGGTTGAATGAGCATCTCGGCGGCAACGGCTCGGGTGTCACGGTGTTGAGCGAGCCCAGTGCTTCGCCCACCCTGGCCCGGATGCGGCGGGCGTTCAATGAGCGATTCCCGCAGGCTCAGTGGGTGGAGTATGCTCCGCTGGCCAGTGATAACGAGCGGGCTGCCTCGGAGTTGGCCTTTGGCCGCGAACTCCGCACCGACTTCGACTTCTCGCAGGCCCGCACGATCGCCCTGTTTGATGCCGACCCGTTCGGCAGCCATCCGGCGAGTATTCCCTACTCGCGGCAACTCGGCGAGGCCCGCGACGCCAGCCGGCTGGACGCCGCCGACGGCTGGATCACCCGGGTGTATGCCTTCGAGGCCGTGTTCAGCAATAGCGGCGCCGCGGCCGATCATCGCTTGCCCTGCAAGAGCAGCGACATCCGCAATCTGCTGTTGGCCGTCGAGGCCGAGATCGCCCACGAAGGCGACGAGCCCAGCGAGGCCCTCGGTCAGCTTGTCGAGGACGAGAAGGCTCAGGCTTACATTCGGGCCTTGGCTGGCGACCTCAAGGCTCATCGCGGCGAGAGTGCGATTGTCGTCGGTCCCCGGCAGCCAGCCGAAGTGATTGCGCTGGCCCATCGCATCAATGCCGAGCTGGGCAACGTGGGCACCACCGTGCGGTACCTGGTGCCCGAGGCGGCCGACGGTGGCGAACCGTTTGAGTCGGCCAGCAATTTCGAGGGCCTGGCCGAACTGGTCGAGCAGATGGACCAGGGCGAGGTCGAGACGCTGATCATCCTGGGTGGCAATCCCGCCTACGACAGCCCGGCCGACGTGCCCTTTGCCGATGCCTTGAACAAGGTCAAGCACAAGGCCCACATCACCCTGTATTCCAACGAAACGACCCGCGGCTGCCAGTGGCATTTGCCCTTGGCCCACTGGTTGGAAAGCTGGGGCGACGGCTTGGCCTGGGACGGCAGCCTGTTGCTGCAGCAGCCGCTGATCGACCCGCTGTACGAAGGCCGCACGCCGGCCCAGGTGGTCGAGATGATGCTCGGCCGCCCGGGGACCAACTCGCGGAGCCTGGCCCAGACGACCTTTGCCGAGTTGCAGGGGCTGAGTGCGTCGAACGGGGCCACGCTCGATCGCGAATACAAGCGGGCGATCCACGACGGCTTTGTGCCCGACACCGCCTGGGAGACGGCCGAGCCGTCGCTGGAGTCCTTCGAAGTGGCGGCCGCGGACGAGCCGGTGACCTTCCCCGCGCCCGACTCGACCGAGATTGGCTCGCTGGAGGCCAACTTCGTGGGTTGTGGCAAGCTCTACGACGGGCGATTTGCCAACAATGCCTGGCTCCAGGAGTGTCCGGACTTCTTGAGCAGTCTGACCTGGGACAATGCCGCGTTGATCAGCCCGGCCACGGCCCAGCGGTTGGGGCTGACCGAGCAGACGCTGGCGACCTTCGATTTTGGCGGCGACTACAAGCTGACGGCCGCCGTGTGCATTCAGCCCGGTCAGGGCCCCAACACGCTGACCTTCTGGCTAGGCTACGGTCGCACGCATGTGGGTCGGGTGGGCGGCGACGTCGAGGAAGGCGTCGACGTGGTGGGTTTCAATACCTACTCGGTCCGCTCGACTGAGACGCCGTGGATCGTGCCCGAGGTGAGCGTTTCAACTGATCCGGGCACGCCTTACGTGCTGGCCCGCGTGCAGGACCACTTTGCCTTGGATCCGTTCGCTCGCAAGGAGATCGAGCATCGGGTGCCGAAGATCGTGCGGACGGGTACGGTTCAAGACTATCACGATCATCCCGACTTCGCCCAGCATCTGCTGCACGTGCCCGCGGGTCCCGATGGCAAGGGTATGGCCCGGCTGTGGGAGCAGTTTGAGTACGACGGTCACAAGTGGGGCATGGCCACTGACCTGAATAAGTGTACCGGCTGCAACGCCTGTATTGTGGCTTGCCAGTCCGAGAACAACATTCCGACCGTCGGCAAGGACCAGGTCAATCGCGGCCGCGAGATGCACTGGCTGCGGATCGATCGCTACTTCAGCGGGGATCCCGAGAACCCCGGCGTGGCGGGCCAGCCGCTGTTGTGTCAGCAGTGCGAGACGGCCCCCTGTGAACAGGTCTGCCCGGTGGGCGCGACGATTCACAGCCACGAGGGCCTGAACGATATGGTTTACAACCGCTGCATTGGCACGCGGTACTGTTCCAACAACTGCCCCTACAAGGTCCGGCGGTTCAACTACTTCTATTATCACTTCGACACCGACAAGTTCGAAGTCAAGCAGATGGCCTACAATCCGCAGGTGACCATCCGCAGTCGTGGTGTCATGGAAAAGTGCACCTTCTGCGTGCAGCGGATTCAAGAGAAAAAGATCGAGGCCAAGGCCAATCGCCGCCCAATGGTGGACGGCGAGATTGTGACCGCCTGCCAGCAGGCCTGCCCGTCGCAAGCGATTGTGTTTGGCGACTTGAACGCCACCGACGACAACGGCACACCCAGCAAGGTGGCCCGCTTGCACGCCACGGATCGGGCCTACGCCTTGTTGGAAGACCTGATGACCAAGCCGCGGAACCTGTTCCTGGCTCGGATTGTCAATCCGCATCCGGATCTGGGACCGGTGAACCTGCACAAGGATCATGGGCATGGCCATGGCCACGGCGATCACAATGACGGCGACCACGCCCAGGCCGGTCCGCCGGCAGGGAAGTCGTCCAGCCCGTTTACGATTTTGAGTTGATTGCAGTGAGTGGGGGGCTGCCGGGACGGTGTGTCCAGGGTGGTTCCGCGAGTGAGTTCAGCAAGCGAAGTCCGATCGGGATTCGTCGTGAATCCCAGTGTGGTCCGAGTCCGATGGCTCGGCCCGGGTCTCGGGCTCCGCGAGCAACGAGTTGTGAGTTGAACGAACGACCCCGGACGTGACCGTTGAGGCCGGCTGCCCCGGCGGCCATCCTACCGAGAAGCGTGAAGCGACCATGGCGACTGTGAATCCGGCGATCCACGACGTCGACAACACCGGCAACGATCCCACACGGCGGAGTCCGCTGGTGTTGGGCGATCCGACGTTTGCCTCGGTGACCGATGATGTTTCGCGGGTCAACGAAAGCGGCACGCCGGTGGCGTGGTGGATCGCCTTTGCGATTTCATTCAGTGGGTTGATCCTGCTGTTGGTCTGCCTGACCTACCTGCTGCTGGTGGGTGTGGGTGTGTGGGGCAACAACATGCCGGTGGCCTGGGGTTGGCCGATTGTGAACTTCGTGTTCTGGATCGGTATCGGTCACGCGGGCACCCTGATCTCGGCCATTCTGTTTCTGTTCCGCCAGCATTGGCGGACCAGCATCAACCGCTTCAGCGAAGCGATGACCATCTTCGCGGTGATGGCCGCGGGCATCTTTCCCGCCTTCCACGTGGGCCGCTTCTGGGTGGTCTACTGGTTGGCGCCCTATCCCAACAGCATGTACCTCTGGCCGCAATTCCGCAGCCCGCTGATGTGGGACGTGTTCGCGGTGAGCACCTACTTCACGGTCAGCTTGCTGTTCTGGTACATGGGCATGATCCCTGACCTGGCCACCCTCCGCGATCGCGCCAAGACGCCGCGGGCGCGGTTCTGGTACGGCCTGTTCGCCCTGGGTTGGCGGGGCAGTGCCCGGCACTGGAGCCGTTACGAACGGGCCTACCTGCTGTTGGCCGCCTTGGCCACGCCGCTGGTGTTGAGCGTCCACTCGGTCGTGAGCTTCGACTTCGCCGTGAGTCAGCTTCCCGGCTGGCACACCACGATCTTTCCGCCGTACTTCGTCGCCGGGGCCATTTTCAGCGGCTTCGCGATGGTGGTCACCCTGCTGGTTCCCGCCCGCGAGTTCTTCGGGCTCAAGCACCTGGTGACCATCCGGCACCTGGAGAACATGTGCAAAATCATGCTGGCCACCGGCTGCATGGTGGGCTACGCCTACGCCATGGAGTTCTTCATCGCCTGGTCCGGCGGCAACCCCAACGAACTGTGCGCCTTTATCAACCGGGCGTTTGGTCCCTACTGGTGGGCCTACTGGATCATGGTGAGCTGCAACGTCATCTCGCCGCAGTTGTTCTGGTTCAAGGTCTGCCGCACGAATCCCTGGATCATGCTGATCATCTCGATCTTCATTAACATCGGCATGTGGTTCGAGCGCTTCGTGATCTGCGTGACCAGCCTGCACCGCGACTTCCTGCCGGCCAACTGGGGCTACTTCGTGCCCACCTGGACCGACATCGGCACGTTCGTGGGCAGCTTCGGTTTGTTCTTTACCTTCTTTTTGCTGTTCATCCGCTTCTTGCCGATCATCGCCATTTCGGAAATCAAGGGCGTGATGCCGCAAGCCAAGACCGATCATCACCATCACTGAGTGGCCGTGGGTCGGAACGCCGGCCCCGTGTTTTTCCGCACAGCGTAGACCAGGCCTGTAGGACGTCATTATGACCACCATCGCCGAACCGCCGATCGAGGAAGAAGTCACTCGGGTGGGCGGAGTGCTGGCCGAGTTCACCACGCCGGACGACCTGCTCAAGGCGGCCGCCGCGGTCCGTGATGCCGGGTATCGCAAGTTCGATTGCCACATGCCCTACCCGGTCCACGGCGCCGACGAGGCCATGGGCATCAAGCCCACGATCCTGCCTTGGCTGGTGCTGTGCGGTGGGCTCACCGGCGTCACGATTGGCCTGGTGGGACAGCTCTATCTCAACGGCATCGACTACCCCTGGGTCGTCAGTGGCAAGCCCATGTTCAGTGGGCCGGCCAATATCCCCATCAGTTTTGAAACCACGATTCTGCTGTCGGCCCTGACCGCCTTTTTTGGCGTGCTGGCCTTGTGTGGGCTGCCCGAGCTGTATCACAAGGTGTTCTCGGCCCCGCGATTCCATCGCTTTTCGTCGGATCGCTTCTTCATCTCCATCGACGCCGACGACCCCAAGTTCTCGCTGGAAGACACCACCGAGTTCCTGGACACCCTCGCCCCGGACAGCATCGACGAGTACCGCGAACCGGTCTCGCCCGCTGGCGTGCCGCGGGGCCTGGTGCTGACCACCGTGGTGCTGGTGATTGTCGCCACGATCCCGCTGTTCAACTTCATGCGGGAAGCCAACGAGATGAAGACCCAGCCGCGGCTGCAGTTGGTGCTGGATATGGACACCCAGCCCAAGGCCAAGAGCCAGTCGGTCAGCGGGCTGTTCGCCGACCGCCGCGCGATGCGGCCGCCGGTGTTTGGCGCCGTGGCCCGTGGCTTTTACAAGGACGACGACCCCGAGTTCTTCACCGGCCAGACCGCCGAAGGCGATTGGGTGACGGCCCTGCCGATTGAACCCAACGAAGATGCCTTCCGCCGCGGCAAAGAGCGCTACGAGATCCACTGCGCCGCCTGCCACGGCTACGATGGCCTGGGCCAGGGCCTGGTCAACGCCCGGGCGATTCCCGCCAGCGGGGGCCGTTGGGCTCCTGCGGCGAATCTGGTGACCGGAGACCGCATTCCCACGCTGCCGGTGGGTTACATCTATCAAGTCATCTCGCACGGGGTGCCTCGCGAGGGCGAGCCCGGCGGGTGGACCATGCCTGGCTACGCGGCTTCCATCAAGCCGGCCGATCGCTGGGCGATTGTGTTCTATATGGAGATTCTGCAACGGCGTCAGCACGGCACCGTCGAGGATCTCACGCCCCAGCAGCGACGCGAGCTGGAGCAACTGCCCGCCGCCGCGCCGGGGGCCGCCGCCACCGACGACGAACCGTCCGACTCGTAAGCCTGTTTCACGCGTCTTCCGCGTTCGCCAGCCGTCCAACAGATTAGTCCACCGATGAACGACGTCGCCCACACCGCGGATACGACCGCCATGGAGCCCCGAACACTCGAGGATCTGCGGCCCAAGCTGTTCAGTTCCCTGGTGTTCTTAGGTGGGGTCATCCTGCTGCTGGGCGTGCTGCTGATCGCGACCTACGGGCCGGGCTGGAACTACTTCATGCACAGCTACCTGCTGGCCTTCTGCTATGTGGCCAGCTTGTCGATCGGTGGGCTGTTCTTCGTGCTGGTCAGCCACCTGACCAAGGCCGGCTGGAGCGTCGTCATCCGCCGCCTGGCCGAGATCGTGGCCGCCAACCTGGCCACCGTCGCTCTGCTGGGCATCCCGGTGGTCTACACCATCGCCGCCCTCGACGGCCTGCTGTACGACTGGACCGACCCGGCCGCCGTGGCCGCCGACGAACTGCTCCAGTGGAAGCAACCTTACCTGAATCGGGCGTTCTTCTTCGTCCGCTGTGCCGCCTACGTGGTCATCCTGGTCGGCCTGGCCAAGTGGTACTTCTGGACCTCGCGCGAGCAGGACGAGACCGGCGACCCCGGCTTGACCAACCGCATGGAGTGGTACAGCGGCCCGGCCACCATCCTGTGGGCCCTGGCCGTGACCTTCTTCGCCTTCGACTTCATCATGTCGCTGGACGCCCACTGGTTCAGCACGATCTTCGGCGTGTGGTTCTTCGCCGGGTCGATGGTCAGCTTCTTCAGTCTGCTGTTGCTGCTGCTGCGATGGTTGCAGGCCAACGACCGCGTCGGCCCCGAAGTCACCACCGAGCACAAGCACGATATCGGCAAGCTGCTGTTTGGCTTCATCGTGTTCTGGGCCTACATCTCGTTTAGCCAGTACATGCTCATCTGGTACGGCAACATCCCCGAAGAGACCGCCTGGTATCAGCTCCGGCAAAGCCAGGGCTGGTGGATCGTGGGCCTGATTCTGGTGTTCGGCCACTTCGTCATCCCCTTCCTGGGGATCGTCAGCCGGCACGTCAAGCGAAACGCCTCGGCCATGACCTTTTGGGCGATTTACCTGTTGGTCCTGCACTACGT
>JBJHDE010000122.1:0-10921 GCA_050486385.1 Planctomycetales bacterium
GTGGTGGGACAGGCGATGGGCGCAGGGGCCGGCAGCCCGCGGTCGGCCAGGATCTGAGCGACCTTCGGCGGCAGCGACCCCACCTGGGATATGCCGCTGAGGTCGCCCTTGACGTCAGGGTGTGAGGACTCGGCGGGCCGACGCGCTCGCCGAGTCCTTGCCCCATGCGCGGAGTGCGGGATTCGCCCCGGCAAGGCGACTTCAGGCGAGGCGTTGCTGGCCTTCCCGATCCACTTGCCAGGCCACGCGGGCGTGGCAATCCCAGGCCGTCAACCAGCCTCCGCCATAGCAGAACGTGTCGACACACACCAAGTGGCCAGCGTCCAGGACCTCGCCATCGCGTTGGGCGCTGTGCCCCATGACGACGGTCTTTCCCGATTGATGAGGCCCGGGTCGATACTTTTTCAGGCTTTTCCACAGCACCACTTCCGTGGGCTGGGCTTCCCAGGGTTCGTCGGGCAGATAGTTGGCGTGGACAAAGGCAAAGCCTTCGGTCTCCCAGAACAGCCCGCAATTCTCCAGAAAGCGACGGTGGGGGGTGGGAACATCCTCGGCCGAGCCGCCATAGCTGGCCAGGGTCTCGGCTCCGCCCCATCGCTGCCAAAATTCAAAGGCCTCGCCCGGCCCTTCGTCCAGGGCCTGCAACATCATGACCTCGTGGTTTCCCACCAGGGGGATCATCTGGCAACGCGATTGCAAATGGATCAACTGATCGACAACGTCCTTGGATCCCGGTCCCCGATCGACAAAGTCACCCAGAATCACCAACACATCCTGGGGCGTGGGCTTGATGAGCGCCAACAAAGCCGCCAGGGCGCGGTGACACCCGTGGATATCGCCAATCGCCAGCAGTCGGTTTGACATGCTCCCTGGGGATGGAGTTTCGAACGACGTCCATCGCGGGTTTGCGGATGGGTCACTGAGTTTGCCGAGAATCGTGAGGCTCGTCGAGACCACCTGGGTTGACGCCTTGCTGAGTGGCGCCACAATCGGGCGTCGGTCGGCCGGTGTGCGACCCCATCTTTTTCAAGCGGATTCTCATGGCGGTACTCATCACCGGGGCTGGTGGACAACTGGGCCGAGGGCTCGCCCGCGCTCTTGGCGAAAGGGCGATGGCCCTGGATCGCGCGGCTCTGGACATCGCCCAGCCCGAGAGCATCGCGGCCGCTTTCGAAGAGCATCGCCCCCAGGCGGTGGTCAACTGTGCCGCTTACACGGCGGTCGACCTGGCCGAGGACGAGCCCGACCGGGCCCACGCCATCAATGCCACGGCGGTGGGCCATTTGGCTGAAGCCTGCCAGCGGACCGGCGCGCTGTTGGTGCAGATCAGCACCGACTACGTGTTTGGCGGAACCTACCCGCAAACCCGCGGGCACGACGAAGCCGATCCCGTGGCTGCGGGCAATGTGTACGCCCAGTCGAAACTGGCTGGCGAGCAGGCCGCCCGCCAAGCCGAACGGCACCTGATTGTGCGGACCTGCGGGCTGTACACCCGACCCGAGGAGGGTTACTCGCCCAAGAATTTTGTGACCACCATGATGCGGCTGGGCCGCGAGCGTCCGCTGGTGCGGGTCGTGGACGATCAGCTCTGCACGCCCACTTACGTGCCCCACCTGACCGCGGCCCTGGTCGCCATGCTGAATCGACCGCCGGCTTCGGGGGTGTTGCATGTGACCAACACTGGCGGAACAAGCTGGTTTGGGTTCGCCCAGGAAATCTGGCGGCTGGCCGAGTTGCCTGCCGCCCTCGAGGCGATTCCCTCCAGCGAGTTCCCCGCCAAGGCCACGCGGCCTTCGTTCAGCGTGCTGTCGACCGATCGCTACCACCAGTTGGGCTATCCGCCGCTCCCGAGTTGGCAGGAGGGGCTGGCGGCGTTTTTTGATGGCGAGTGATTCGCCCCACCCCGTGGGTGTGTGCTTGGGCCGGGTTGGCGGCCAGCGGAGCCGATCGTGGAACATCGCCCGTCGTGCTGGCGGCAGCCCTACACCTGGGGCCACAAAATGCCTAGCCTGAGACCAACCAGCATCACCCTAGCCCCGCGAGGTCCGTCATGAAGGCCGCTTTCATTCAACAGCCTGGTCCGCCAGAAAGCATCCAGTATGGCGAACTACCCGAGCCCACTTTGGCCGACAATCAGGTGCTGGTCCGCGTCGCCAGCGTGGCGGTCAACCCGATCGATACCTATCTGCGGGCGGGCATGATCGCCATGGAATTGCCCAAGCCCTACATCCTGGGCTGCGATCTGGCGGGCACCGTCGAGCGGGTCGGGCCAGCCGTTACCCGCTTCAAGCCGGGCGATGCGGTCTGGGGCAGCAATCAGGGCTTGATGGGCCGCCAGGGAACCTTTGCCGAGTTCTGCGCCGTTGACGAGCCGTGGTTGTATCCGCGACCGGATTCGGTCAGCACCGAGGATGCCGCGGCCCTGGCCCTGGTGGGCATCACCGCGCACCTGGGGCTCGTGCAACGCGCGAAGCTTCGGGCCGGCGAGACCCTGTTCGTCACCGGCGGGTCGGGCGGAGTGGGCTCGACCGTGGTGCAGATGGCCAAGGCCCTCGGCGCCCGAGTCATCACCACCGCGGGCAGCCCCGACAAGGCCGAACAGTGCCGACGCTTGGGAGCCGACGAGGTCATCCTGTATCGTGACCAGGACGTTGGCCAACGCCTCAGCGAATTGGCTCCCGACGGCGTCAACGTCTGGTGGGAGGTCACGCGAACCCCCGCCTTCGAGATGGCTGTCTCTCACATGGCCCCGCGGGCGAGGTTCGTGCTGATGGCGGGCCGCGAGGCCCGGCCAGTGTTTCCCGTCGGCCCGTTCTACACCCGGGACATGACGCTGCACGGATTTGCGATGTTCAATGCCCCCCCAGAAGAGCAGCGGCAAGCCGCCATGGCGATGAACGAGTGGATGAGCGAGGGTCGGCTCAAGGCCCAGATTGGCCGTGTGTTGCCGTTGGAGGAAGCCGCGGCGGCCCATCGGCTGCAAGAAGACAATACTCTGGGGGGATCGGGCACCCTGGCCGGCAAGATTGTGCTCAATGTATGAGCCGCGCCACACGGGTCGGTCGCCGCGACCGGTGGCCCCGCGCCCGCCCTTGGACCTCCGGGGGGAAGAAACCTATACTGACGCATCGGAGTTCTGCGGCCGCACCTGGACTTGGGATCAGGCGGTCCAGGCCCCGCCGACCCCTTTCGCGGGAGAATAAGGATGAGCTTGTACGGCTCGCTGTGCGACGACTTCTATATCAACATGAACCTCAGCACCGAGATGGAGCTGCCGAACAATCGGGAGACGGTGCTGGCGTACTTCGAGCGCATTCAGCGACAGTACCCCTCGATGCGTAGCTTCTTCAGCCGCGAGAAAGGCGACTTCGTCCTGGAAGACGACGAGAAGACCGGCGGCCACTACCGCTGGACCTCGATCGAGACCCGGCGGATTTGCTCGGGCGTGGTCAATCCGCCCGCGGTGGAAGATGCCATGGCCCAGCACAATCTGGTGCTGGAAATGGCACCAGCTTACCTGACGGTCAGCCCCTTGGATTGCGAGGCCTTGGACCTGCTGTATGGCTTCGACTTCAACTACCGTGGCAACCACAACGAGCTGATCTCCGAGGCCCTGGGCCTGACCCCCGCCTTAGAGCGGCTGTTGGATGTGCCCGGCGTGAGCGTGGTCAACTACGAACCGTCAATCACCCTGGCCTTGGACGACACCTGCCGCACCCAGTGTCGGCTGAGTATCGAGACCCGCACCACGCCGTTTCAGATTCGCAGTGGCGAGTTTCCCGAGGATCAGATCAGCGTGTACCTGACGGCTCGACAGTACGGCAGCCTGCCGGGCGGCATGTCGTTTGGCGACGCCTTGGGCAAGCTGCATCAGCACTGCGAAGAACTGATCGGCGAGTATGTGATCGAGCACATCCTGCGACCTTTGCAACGGGCCATCGCCATCAAGTGAGACCGCGCGACTCATCCGATTCGGCTCCCGATTGGCGGTTCGTGCCGCAAGGCCAGACGACACTGCTGATCGTCTGGCCGGGCTGGGGCTTTGACGCGCGGATCCTCGACCGCGTGGCCCCACGACTTCCGGCCGATTTGCTGGTCCCGGCCACGGCCCACTGCCAGCGACCGCCGCCCTGGGTCGAGTGGGCCGCTGCCGGGCGACGCCTGGCCGTATTGGGCTGGTCGCTGGGAGCGCGTCGGGCGTTGGCCCATCTGCACCGCGTACCAGGGCCTCGGCTGTTGCTGGGGCTCCGGCCTTCGTTCGATCCGACCGACCTCGAAGCCCATCGCCAGGGCCTCGCCGACGACCCGCGGGGGTTCATGCACGACTTCTACCGTCGCGCGTTTCTTGGCCAACGGGAGGACTGGGCCTGGTTCCAGGCGACGCTGCTTGAGGAATATCTCGACACCTTAGACCCCCCACGACTGATCGCCGAACTGGACGAACTGGCCGAGCCCGTCGCCATTGAACAGGTCGCCGTTCCCGGCATTCACCTGGCCACCGGTCGACGCGACCGCATCGCCCCGGCCCAGGACTGGGCCGACAGCCTTCGACCCCACGAATTTCCCGCGACTGGCCATGTCGCCCTGCTGCATGACGACTGCCTGGCCTGGATTCGCGATCGGTTGTCGGCCCCGCACCCTTCGCCCCCACACCCAGCATGAACGGACCGACGACAATTCAGGTTCCCCGCCGTGCGTCGCTGGCGAACGCCCGCCAAGGACATCCGCCCCTTGTGGCGAGGACCGGCCGTGAATCCCGTTAAGCAACGCATTCAGTCGGCCTTCGCCCGTGCGGCGGCCACCTACGATGCCACCGCCCGGGTGCAACCCCAGGTAGTCGAGGGACTCATCGCGCGGCTGCCTGAAGTGGCGGGACCGCGGATTCTTGAACTGGGTTGCGGCACGGGTCGGCTGACCGCGGCCTTGGCCGCACGCTATCCCGCCGCCGAGATCCTGGCCGTCGACTTTTGCGAGGCCATGCTCCAACAGGCCCAGGCCAAACTCGGCCCACAAGCCACTTGGTGGCACGCCGATGCCGAGACCCTGGAGCCCACACCCTCGGGCGTGGACCTGTTGGTCTCCAGTGGGGCGATGCAGTGGTTTGAGGATCTGGCCGGTTTCCTGCATCGCTGCCCGGCGTGGTTGGCCGAGGGCGGCCACTTGGCCTTTGCCCTGTTTGGCCCCAGCACCTTTCACGAGCTGCAAAGCGTCTGGCCCGCCCCGCTGGCAGCCAGCGGCTTTTGGTCGGCCGAGCACCTGGGCCACGTCTTGAGCGACCGCTTTAGAAGGGTCATGATGCATCGCGAGGAGTATCGCCTGGAGTTCGCCAGCCTGATGGATCTGCTGCGGCACATCCAGGCCACCGGCACCGGGGCCTCGCGGCGTCCGCGGCTGCTGACGCCCGCGGGGCTGGCCAGTTTGGAACAGGCCTACCGCCAGCGGTTCGGGCGATTGTGGGTCAGTTATGAAGTGTACTTCTGCTTGGCCAGCGAACCCGTGCGGCCGGCGGCTTGTCGCAATCTCCGCGCGGCCGCGCCGAGCGGTTCGCCCACGCCTGGGGCGTTGTGAACGCGTTCGGCAACCGCGGGCCAGCTCAGCACTCCGCCTGGTGTCGGAGCGTGTCGCCTCGCATCTTTCTGTAAGGATCGGCCACCGTGAGCGATGCCTCGGCCCCGCCCGACTCCCGCGACGCCCGGCGGGGCTCTACGGCCGAGACCCGCTCAGTCAGCGGCGGCACGGCATCGCTGGGGCAGTTGGAGCAACTTATCGAGGCCTTTTGCCAGGCTTGGGACCGCGAGCCCGCGCCCGCCATTCGCCCGCTGTTGCCCACCGACGAACCGTTGCGCAGGCTGGCCCTGCTGGAACTTGTGAAAGTCGATTTGGAATACCGCTGGCAACATGGCCTGGGAAAGCGGCTGGCCGAGTATCTCGACGAGTTTCCGGAACTCGCTACGCCGCGGTTGCCGGTGGAACTCATCGTCGAAGAGTTTCAGGCTCGCAGGCAGGCCGGCGAAACCCTGGTGGCCGAGGATTACCTGGCCGAGTACCCCGAGCATGCCGCCGCCTTGGAGCCTTTTCTTGGCGCCCGGCAAACGCCGCAACCCTCGGTGGCGTTTGGTCGTGTGCCGCGGATGTTTCAGGGCTTAGAGCCCGGCGTCGCCATCGACGACTTTGACCTGATCGCCACCTTGGGCAAAGGCGCCTTCGGTCTGGTGTTTCTTGCGCGACAGCGTTCGATGGAACGGCTCGTCGCGCTCAAAATCTCGTTGCAGCGGTCCAGCGAACCCCAGGCCCTGGCCCAACTCGATCACGATTCCATCGTCCGGGTGTTCGACCTGCGGGTGTTGAACGAGCGCGGGCTGCAATTGCTGTACATGCAGTATGTGGCCGGCGGCACCCTGGGGCACGTCATCGATCAACTCGCCGCGACGCCGCGGTCCGCATGGTCGGGCGAGGTGCTGCTGGCGGCCTTGGAGAAACAGCTTGCCAGTCGCGGTGGCGAGCCACCCAGCCGCGAGGTCCGTCGGCGGTTTGAAACCATGTCCTGGCCCGAGGTCGTGTGCTGGTTGGGCGAACGGCTGGCCTTGGCCCTGGATTATGCTCACTCGCGAGGCGTGCTGCATCGCGATGTAAAGCCGGCCAATATTTTGCTCAGTGGCGAAGGCGTGCCCAAGCTGGCGGATTTTAATATCAGCTTTGCCTCCGGGGTGGGCGATGCCACGCCCGAGGCCTACTTCGGCGGCAGCCTGGCGTATATGTCGCCCGAGCAACTCGAGGCCTGCCATCCGGGTCTGCCTCGGCGGCCCAATGAGTTGGATACGCGCAGCGATTTGTATTCGCTGGGTGTAGTGCTGTGGGAATTGCTCAGCGGTGTGCGTCCGTTTGGCGACGAGCCGGTGCTCGCCCGGTGGGAAGACACCTTGGAAGCCATGCTCGCTCGGCGGCAAGCCGGACCGGTGGACGAGGCCCGGGCGGCCCTGCCCGAGGACTGCCCGCGCGGATTGTTGCACGCCCTCGAAGGCTGTTTACGTTTTGATCGCGACGAGCGAACGCACTGCCCCAAGTCCTTGGCGGTGCAATTGGCGTTGGGCCGCGATCGCGAAGTCGAACGCCTGATCCATCCCTTGCCGCACTGCGTCGACCGCTGGTTGTGGTGGGCGGTTCCCGCGGTGTTGGCCTTGATTGTATTACCCAACATCGCCGCCGGTGCGTTCAATTTCTTTTACAATGAAACTCAAATTATTCGCCACGAACCCGAATTGGTGCAGCAGCGCTTTCATCAGGTTGTGATGGCGATCAACCTGCTGGCCTATCCGCTGGGAATTTTTCTTATTGCCCTGCGGACCTGGCGGGTGAGTCGTGGCCTGCAACGTTTTCATGCGGGCGAAACGTTGCCTCGGGACGAACTGGCCCGGCTCCGCGAGCAAGCGCTCAACCTGGGCCTGTTTGCCACCCTGGTGGGCCTGGCCCTGTGGGCCTTGGCTGGTGTGGCCTATCCCACCATTTTAGAAGTGTTGCACCATGCCGAGGGCCTGCCGAGCGGGACGCATGCCCACTTTTTCACAAGCTTAGTGTTGTGTGGATTGATCGGCACGGCCTACCCGTTCTTTATGATCACGGCCTTTTCATTCCGCCGGTTGTACGCCCCTTGCCTGGGAAGGGCTTTTGCCGCCGAGGACCAATCGCTGTGGCGGGCGTTGCAACGCCGGTTATGGCTGGTGCTGATGTTAGCCGCCACCGTGCCCGTGTTGGGCGGCGGATTGTTAGGCATGCGAGGCACGATCGACTCGGCCGGTCAACAGAGCCTGGTGGTCCTGAGCCTCAGCGGATTGATCGGCCTGGCCGTCGTGTTTGCCGTCTTCCGCCCGCTGATGAACGACCTCGATCGTCTGCTCGCCGCCGCCCACCGCCTCGAACCCCTCCTCATCGATCGCTGGACCGACCACCGCGACTGAACCGGGAACGGCTTGGGGGTTGTCAACTCGGTATGTCGTTGTCGGGGTGCCGCAACAATTGCGGAGCGTTCATGGGCGAGTTAGTCTGGCGGGATTCGTTGACACGACGTAACCCCCGAACATGAAAAGGATTTGCAAAAATGCACCGTTTTGCATTTGCAATCGCGATTGCGATGATTGGTGTGTGTCCGGTGCTGGTCACCGCCGACGACTCCCAGATCGAAAAGATCGAGCCCCGCGAGGCCCACCGCATTTTGATGGTCACCCAGAGTGCGGGCTTCCGCCATGGGGCGGTCACGCGGAAGAACGAGGAACTCTCGCTGGCCGAGAAGGTCCTGACCGAAGTGGGCGTCAAGAGCGGGCTGTTCCGGGTCGACTGCACCCAGGACGTGGCCAAGGACTTCACCAAGGAGGCCCTGGACCAGTACGACATCGTGTTCTTCTACACGACCGGCAACCTGCCCATTCCCGAAGAGACCCGCGAGTACTTCATTAAGGAGTGGCTCACCCAGCCGGGCAAGGGTTTTATCGGCACGCACTCGGCGACCGACACCTACCACAACTACGAGCCCTACTGGGACATGATCGGCGGCACCTTCAACGGCCACCCCTGGAACGCCGGCGAGACGGTCGGCATCAAGATTCACGACGCCGAGCACCCCGCCATTCAGCCCTGGGCCCGCGATGGCGACAGCTTCCAGATCACCGACGAGATCTACCGCTTTAAGAACTTCCAGCCCGAGAAGGTGCGGGTGTTGATGAGCCTGGACATGGCCAACACCAAGAAGAAAGAGCCCTACCACGTGCCGATTGCCTGGGTCAAGGAGTACGGCGAGGGCAAGGTGTTTTACCTGAGCCTGGGCCATCGCGAGGACGTCTGGACCAACCCCACCTACCAGCAGTCGCTGCTGGGCGGCATCAAGTGGGTGCTGGGCTACGCCGAAGGCGACGCCACCCCCAACCCCGAACTGCACGAGATCGAAAACGAAAAGGCCAAGCAGGCCGTTGAGGCCGCCCGAAACTGATCGGCCCCCTCGCTTGGACTCATCGCGAAAGCTCGCCGGCCCACGCCCTCCCCCCGGAGCGCGTGGGTCGGCTTGTTTTTTGGACCGTCGTTGGGTGGGGTGCCACCCCTCCCCTGGAATTTTGTGTCCGGGAAACGGCGATTTCTCGGACACAAACCGGTTTGTGGCGGTCAGCCGGGACACAACGGTGTAAGTGTTTTTCCTGAAGACACTTACGGTGTGGGGCTCGCGTGCGTGGGCCGGGGCAGGGTGCCTGGGCTTGGTTCTTGGTGGTTGTTGAAGTAGTCTATAGGGATGGTTTTTGTTTGCGTGCCGAACAATTGGGCTGCTGATCGCGTCCTACGTTGGTCGGGTGGGTGGAGTGTGGTTTGCACTCCACGGACGAGGGGGCGAGTTTTTTCGTCCCAGCGGTGTTCGCACTCGGTGGGGTGCCTACAATCGAGCAGTCGAGACCCGAAGGCCTTCGATTCGTGCCGTCCCTGAGCCCAGAAAGCTAGGGGGATTGATGTCGCAATCTCTCACGCCCGCGACGTCCGCTGATGCCACTTTGGTGTACGCGCCGGTCCAGGAGGCCGTCGGGGACCGTTTGTCGGCGTCGTCCATGGGGAATGGCTCGGTGGTTGGCAGTGGCAATGGGTCGCGTGGGCCTTGCCCGGTGTTTGCCCCGGCCGAGACCAGCGGCTCGCGGTTTCGTGGCGAGACCGCCCAGATTCTGGCTTTGCGGCTGCGGGCGGTGGCTCTGCTGTTCAGCATTACGGTGTTGCTGTTCCTTATCCGCGACATCGTGCTGGGCTCGTGGACCATTGTTCCGGCCTTGGCCGTGCTGTTGACCGTGTGCCTGGGGGTGCTGGCCTGCTTGGGCCGTTGTCACCAACCGGTGCTCGGTCGATTGCGTTGGATCGAGCTGGGCCTGTTCTGGAGCGTCGCGGTCTTTCTGATCTGGGCCAAGTACGTGGGACTGGCCGTGGCGGCCACCACCGGCGATGCGGTGAGCGCCATGGCCGTGGTTCAAGGCACCACGACCTACTTCTTCGCCCTGATGGTCATTTATGGGATGTTCATTCCCAACACCTGGCCCCGGGCGGCCATGGTCGTCATTCCGCTGGCACTGGTCTCGCCCCTGAGCGCGATGGCCATCAACATGTGCGGACCCTCGCTTCCGGGCGTGCATGCGTTGTGCGAGCATGTCGCCACGCCCACGGTCATTTCTGGCAACGTGCTGACCCTGTTGATTGGCGCGGGCACCGCCGTGTATGGCACGCACATTGTGCATCACCTGCGACGCGACGTGCAGCGGGCTCGGCGGTTTGGTCAGTATCGGCTCAAGCGGCTGATCGGGGCCGGCGGTATGGGCGAGGTCTATCTGGCCGAGCACCTGCTGCTCAAGCGGCCCTGCGCCGTGAAGCTGATTCATCCCGAGAAAGCCGGCGATCCCCGGGTGTTGGCCCGCTTCGAAAAAGAGGTCCGGGCGACCGCCAAGCTGAGCCATCCGAACACGATTGAGATTTTTGACTATGGCCACACCGAAGACGGCCAGTTTTACTATGTGATGGAGTATCTGCCCGGCCTGACCCTGTCGGATCTGGTCAAGCGGTACGGTCCGCTGCCGGCCGGTCGGGTGGTTCACCTGCTGCGGCAGGTGGCCGGGGCCATCCGCGAGGCCCACGATCTGGGCCTGCTGCACCGCGACATCAAGCCGGCCAATATCTTTGTGGCCCACCGCGGCGGCATGCATGATGTGGCCAAGTTGCTGGATTTTGGGTTGGTGCGGCCGATTCGCCGCGATGACGATGCCCTTGCGGCCAGCGAGTTCGAAACGCCCTCAATCACCGGCAGCCCGCTTTACATGTCGCCCGAGCAAGGGCCGACCAACGTGCAGCCCGACGCCCGCAGCGATTTGTACAGTTTGGGGGCGGTGGCCTATTTCTTGATCACTGGGGC
>JBJHDE010000123.1:0-10912 GCA_050486385.1 Planctomycetales bacterium
ACAGTAGCCGCGGTTCTTGCCGGCCCCCAGCACACGAACCAGGTACGGGCTTTTCAACTGCATGGCCGTCTTCATGCTGCGGACAAACCGCTTCATCCGCAGCTCATCGCCCATGGCATGCGGCCGCAAAACCTTCAGCGCCACGAGGCGATTCTGCTTGGTATCGGTGGCGCGAAACACCACTCCAGTGGTCCCCTCGGCCAGCTTCCCATCAATCCGAAAATGGGCCAGCGACTCACCCAGCAAGGCGTCCAGCGGGTCGGCGGGTGATCGCGTGCCCTTGCTGGATGGGGGCATGAGAGCGGCATCGGCCAGGGGCCCACGGCCGTCGGAGTCGGGCGAGACCCGCTCGGCCAGCCGGGGACCGGCGTCGGTCAAGGCCGGCAGGTTGACGGTCACGGCCTCGTCCGGATCGTCACAAAGCAGCCGCAAGGTGGAATCGCCGATACGAAACGACTCGCCAGACCGGAGCGCCGCCTGCTGGACGACCTGTCCGGCAACCTGGACGCCCCCAGCGCCGCCCTGGTCTTCGATCGCCAGGCAGGTTGTGTTGAACGTCACCCGGCAATGCACCCGCGAGGTGCGGGGATCGGTCAGGCGGATCTCGCTGGCCTCGCCTCGGCCGATGACCAGCGACTGGCCTTCCGTCAAGGCAAACACACGGCCGACGTCTGGACCGGAAACGACCTCAAGCTTTGCGGACATGGCTTCCATCGGAGAGCGAGCAATGCGTGACCCATCCAGCGAAAACAACACGGGGCGTCGCCTCAAGGCCCGCCCGCCGCATCGCTCATGGGCTCTTGGTCCGCCTGGTTCCAGAACTCGTCCACGGGCAGATCGTTGATGTGCGTCAGCGTCTCGATCGAATCGAGAATCTCGCGATCCCGCGCTGGGACGACCGGGCCTTTGAGGCGGGTCAACGGCATGCCCCGTAAGGGTGCCAGGTCGTCAACAGGCGTGTCCTGGAATGTCAGTTCCTTGAGTGGCATACCTTTCAAGGCCGAGAGATCATTCAACTTGGTCCAATCGAGCAGTAGTTCCTCCAGGGGCAGGCCCTTCAGTGGCGCGAGATCGGTCACCGGGGTTTGCTGAAGGTTCAAGTGGCGAAGGGACGTCATCTCTTTCAAGGGTGACAGGTCCGTGACACCCGTGTGCCGGATGGCGAGGTGTCTCAGCGGGAGTTTGGCAATGGGGGATAGATCGGTCACGTGGGTCATGGAGCATTGCAACGTTTCGAGGGGAAGTTCGGCAAGCGGCGAAAGGTCCGACACCTTCGTGTGATTTGCAATCAGCAATTCAAGCGGCATCTCCGCGAGTGCGGAGAGGTCCGACACGCCCGTGTACTGAATATTCAGATCCTGGAGCGGCATCCCCGCGAGCGGGGAAAGATCCGACACCCGCGTCCCGTGGATGTCCAATTTTGTCAGTGGCATGGTGGCCAGTGGCGAAAGGTCCGAGATGGGATTGTCAGGCAACACCAACGACTCAATCGGCAGGCCCGCAAGTGGCGAAAGGTCCGCTAGGATCCCGCCCGTTGTTAAACCGGCGTCAGCGTGCAAGGTTTTCAGTTTGGTGAGTGCCGCGACGGGCGAAATGTCGGCCACGTGCTCAAATCTCAGACCGAGTCCCATCACCGCCTGAAACTGAACGTGGGACCGGACCTCTCCATCAAACTTGGGGTTGAGTTCCCGCAGTTTCTCGGTCACCGCTTCGACCTGTTCCTCGGGGGGCAACCCCGCGACGTGGGCCTTCCAGGCGGCGAAGGCCTCGGCGTCCGCGGCAAAAAGTCCCGAGGGCGGGCCAACAGCGGCTGGACCAACAGGCTGACCGCGAGGGACAAGTCGGGCGATGATGGCGGTCTCTTCGGCGGCACCAATCTGAAACTCGGTGGCATACAGTTGAAAACCGTCCTTCGAGACTTCCAAACGCTTCTTGCCGGGATCCACCTGAATCGTCAGCCGCTCGTCCTGGTTCCTCTGAAGGATCTCGACCTTGCCGGTCCGTGCGTCGACAATCCGCACTTCGGCGTCGGGTTGGTTGACCTCCAAGACCAAGGTGCCCTCGGGCGTCTCAATTTGCAGAAGCATTCCGCCCAGCAGCCACCCGGCTCCGCCCAGCACCGCCAGGGCCAGCAGTGCTCCCAGGCCATACATCCGCCGACCTCCGGCAGCCGTTGCATGCGGCACCGGCGTGGCCTTGCTGGCCGGCCGAGCGATGTGCCCTTGCGGCGCAATTCCCTCGTGCCCGGCGCGGGCGAACTCGTCCAGGGCGTCGGCGAAGTCGGCCATCGAGGCCCAGCGGTCGGCGGGCCGCTTCTCCAGGGCCTTGATGACGATGGCCTCCAGGTCGAGGTCAATCTCGCCGTTGTGCGTGCGCAGGCCAGGTGGCGGCTCAAGGGCGATTTGCGAGACCAGCGAGATCAGATCGTCGCCCTCGAAGGGCCGCCGACCGGTGAGCAACTCGTAGAGGATCACACCCAGCGAGTAGATATCGCAGGCGGGCCCCATCTCGCCGGGCCGACCTCCGACTTGCTCGGGCGACATGTAGGCCGGTGTGCCCATGACCTGGCCGGTTTGGGTCAGTTGGTCCTCGCTAGCCGTTTGCCGTCGTGCCAGGCCAAAATCCATGACCACCGGCTCGCCTTGGCGATCGATCATTACGTTGGCTGGCTTGAGATCGCGGTGGATGACGTCTGCCTGATGAGCCAGGTGCAACGCCCGAGCCACCTTGCTGATGACCGCGAGGACCTCGGGCACGGGGCGCCGTTTGCGGACCCAGGCCGAGAGCGTTTCGCCCTCGACGTAGGCCATCGTCAGATAGGGCTGACCGTCGATCTCGCCGACATCAAACACGGGGCAGATATTGCGGTGGCTGAGGGCCGCGGCGCTGCGGGCCTCGCGCTTGAAGCGATCCACGACCTCGGGCGAGGAGGACTGGTCAATGAAGGGCACCTTAAGCGCGACACGGTGGTCAAGCTGCTCGTCGTGAGCCAGGTAGACGGCCCCCATGCCACCCTTGCCGAGGACCCGCTCCATGCGATAACGGCCCAACCGTTCGAGCTTCAGTGGCACGCCTCCGCCCGAGTGACCGCTGCGACTGGTGTCCTCGTCACCCAGCGATTGCAAGGTTTCCAACTCGCCTCGATGGACCGGGGTCGCGGAGTCCCCCGGACCCTCGCGGTCGTCCAGGCACGCGACACCCCCGGCGTCCGCCGGGTCCCCGGTGACCGCCTCCAGCAGGTTGGCAAGCGCCTCGCGGAGGAAGGGGTCGTCCTGGAACTCGGCGGAAGGCAGCGATTGCTTGAGCCACCGCAAGAAGGAGTCGTCCTCGGGACGCAGACCCTCAAGCTGGGCGGCCATGCTGGGATCGTTCTGGAGTCGGCGTTCCAGCTCGGCGCGCTGCTCGGGGGGCAGTTTGCCGAGAAGGTAGTCCGAGTACTCGTGGTTGGGCGGCGGTTGGGTCATGGCAATGGCTTCAATCCAGGGGTTCTCGGTGGCTGGCGAGGAGGTGCGGCGGCGGCGGCCGGCCCGTGGCGACTCGGCAACGACTCAGCGCGCGCTTCGCGCTGGTGTTGGGTGCGGCACGAGCCAGAGAGCCGCACTCGTTGGCCCTCTCCCTGCTAGATCGGGGCGACTTAACAGAAAGTGGGCCACACGGCCAGAAATTTCTGTCCGTAGCCCCCTGGGCCCCAAGGCCCACAGCACTCGGGCTCAATCCTGGGCCCGATCGCCGCCCAGTTCGCGGAGCCGAGCCATGATGCGGCTCCGCGCCATGTAGACCGCATGGACCGAGCAGCCCAGCTCCTCGGCCACCTCCGCGCCCGAAAGTCCATCGAACTGGGTCCGCCAAAAAGCCTGCCAGGCCTGGTCCGAGCACTCGGAGCGGGCCCGCTCAAGCAACTCCAGGGCCGGACTCGAACTCGGCGCGTCGGAATCGTCGCCGTGCGACGGATCGGGGTCGGGCTGCCGTTCGATGAGGTCCCGTAGACTCGTCCCACCGCGGGCCGGCAATCGACTCTGAGTGCGAAAATGGTCGCTCAGCCGCCACCGCGTGACCGTCCGCAGCCAGCCACGGAAGCTGCTGTCCGACTCGTCCACCCGGAAGCGGTCAATCTGCTCGGACAGTACGCGGAACACCTCCTGCGTCACGTCGCGGGCGTCGGCCCCTTGCAGCCCCCCGCGGCGGCACCAACCGTAGACCAGCGGGCCGTACAGGGACACCGCCTCGGTCCACGCCCGCGGCTGCCGCTTCTGAAGGCGTCGCACGAGCGTCGTCGAGGTTGACGGCATCGCCTCCAACGAATGGGTCGAGTCGTCCATACCGAGAATGCTCTTTGTGTGCGGCTGCGCGGGCTCCAGGAACCTCAATCCACGGAAACGTCGGCATCCAGACCAAACCGTCCGGGACGCCTGACTCGCGAACTCCTCTGGCAAGGATAGCAGCCCCACCCCAGCCAAGCGAGCCATTTTCCGCGCTGGCTGCCCAAGGCTTTGTCGAGTTGGTCACCTGCTGGATGCGGTTCATGGCACGGTCACCCATCGCGTGAATCCAACCTCTGAGGGATGTTCAGTATTTAATCCATGAGGAATTGACTGGAGGGTGCAAATATTATCGCTACCTGAATGTCTTGAAGCGCGAGATCCCAATGCTTCAACTCAGCATGAGCCATCGCTCTGAGCTGATAGGGCCCGACCTTGTCGGTCACATGGGCGAGAATCAGGTCGCATCGATGTTACTGATCCCTGCGCAACACTGGGAACGATACGCGTGCGGGCCGTGCCATGCGACGAGTTGTGCGCGGAGTGGCCGAAGGCAACACACTCCAGATGCTCGGAGTTGTTTGGGCTCACGCGGAGGCGCGGAGACGCGGAGGAGAAGGGCGCGGAACGGTTGACGATCCAGTCCAGGCTCGTTCCGATGGCTGCATAACGTGTTGATTCCGGTACAACACTGCGACGTCTTTTCTTGTGCCAGCAGTCCCGTGCCCGAACCTTTGTAGGAAGCAGGCAACCGATGAAGTTCGGGCCCTGACTGACAATCCCGCGGGAACTGGGCCATTCGCCATTTCCTGCTTGGTTCCTCCGGTCTCCGCACCTCCGCGCCTCCGCGTGAGCTGACACGCTCCGAGGTGCCTGGCGATTCCCGCGTGACACTTCGCGGTTCAACGTGTTTGCCGTCCTGAGTTTCCCAGTGCCTCTTGGCTTGTTCGTAAACTAATGCAGGCAACGGTAAGCAGCATCTGTTCTGCAAATAGCTCTCACGAAGAGCGCCCGGGGGGTGGCGAAGGAGAGACCAGCGGAGCGGGTGGGAAACGGGAGCAGCGGGGTGAGAGAGCGAGCAGGTCAACCGAGCGGGAGCCGGCCGGGGCGCAAAGGCAAGCGGCCCGCTGCCCTGCGGGAGAGGGCAACGGGCCGCTGCACATCGAACGGCGGCGCTCAACAGCTCACCGGGAGAAGATTCACTTGCAGCAACCGACGGCGGCAGTCGGGGCGCAGATGACCGTGCGGGGAACCATCCGGCACACGCGCACCGGGCAGGCCACTTCTTCCTGGTAGGGCACGCACACGGTGGTGGTGACCGTCTTGGGCTCTTGAACCTTCTTGTAGGTCGTGACCTCGTAGGTCTGGGTGCGGGTCTCGGGGACCATCACCGTGACGGTGACTTCCTTCTCGACCTGCTCCTTGACCATCTTGGTGACCTTGCACTCGCGGGTCTTTTGGACCGGCACGCACACCTGGTAGGTCTGCTCGACCGCTTCGGTGATGGGCTTGCAGACGTTGACCGTCACGGTCTTGGTCCGCTGCTCGTGCTGATAAGCGGTGTAGGTCTGCTCAACCGCCTCGGTGTGCGGGACGCACACCGTGTAGCTGACGGTCTTGGTCCGCGTCTCGGGCACGCACACCGTGTGGGTGACTTCCTTCTGACGCGTCTCATGCACGTACTTGGTCACCTGCACCTGACGGGTCCGCTGTTCGTGGCGGTAGCTCGTCTTGACGTAGGTGTAGGGAACCTGCTTCTGCTGAGCGACCATCGACGTGTAGGTCACTTCCTTCTGGGTCACGCTGGGGACCCACACCTTCTTGCAGGCGACCTTGGCACAGGGATCGCACGGATCGCACGACACCATGCGGGTCTCCCAATGACCGCCACACACCGAGACCGTACGGGTCTGCTGCACGGGCACGCACTCGGTCACGGTGCGAACACCCTCGACCGTCTCTTGCACCGGCACGCACACCGTGTAGGTCTGCTCGACCGTCTCGGTGACCGGCTTGCACACCGTGTAGCTCACCGTCTTGGTCTGCTGCTGCGGCACCATCACCGTGTAGGTGACTTCCTTCTGCCGCGGCTCATGCACGTACTTGGTCACCTGCACCGTGCGGGTCTTCTGGACCGGCACGCACACCGTGTAGGTCACTTCCTTCTCGACCGGCTCGGTCACGTAACGGGTCCGCTGGACCGTCCGGCTGCGAGTTTGCATCTCGTAGGCGGTGTAGGTCTGCTCAACCGTCTCGGTGACGGGCCGACAGACGGTTTGCAGGACCGTCTTGGTTTGCTGCTGCGGTACGCACACCGTGACCTCACGACTCCGCGTCTCCTTGACGGGAACGCACTTCGTGACCATCACCTCGTGCTGCCGCTGCTCTTGACGGTACTTGGTGACCATCCGAGTTTGCATCTCGGTCACCATCTGGGGCACCATCACGGTCTTTTCGACCGGGCCACAACAGGCCGGAGTCGGGCAATCGCCCGCCCAGGCGGCGGGACTGACGCTCAGTGCAAGCACCGCAGCAGTCAACACCCGCCAACGCAACGTGTTCAACATCACAATTTCTCCTCGGAAAACTCGTACAATGAAGACCGGTCTTTCGTCAGCCGCCGCCAGCCGACGCGAGTCGAGTCTACTCCCCTGGTAAGATAGGTCAATAAAATGGACTGAAGAATGCTGGATAAATGGGAAGTTCACGCAAGCCGCCAGCCTCACGCCCAAACCACCGCATTTCCCCGCAAAATCCCGCGAACTCTCGCATTTGGCCCACCCAAAAACACCTCCACCAACCCGGAGCCCCTAGACACTCTGCCAAACGCCGGGTGGGAATGAAACGATTATCCGGGTCATCCGGCCAGCTTCTCGCCCAAACACCCGTCCGACCGGGGAAACGGTCCCTCAACGGATCGGATCAGCCCTGGTCAATTCCCGTCCGACCGCAACAATGCTCCGCCGGCAGATCGCTTCCGGAAAAACCCCCAGAAACCAATCGCCAGAGGGGGCATATTCTGCCCGCCGACGGGAACGTGCTCATGAAAGTTTTTTATTGCGATCACGTGCCCTTACCCCTTCCACCGGGGCATCGCTTCCCCATCAAGAAGTATCAGGAACTGCGAGAACGGCTCATGAGTCAGGGGGGCTTCTTCCAGGAGCAGTTCCTGCCCTCCCCGCCTGCCACCCGCGAGGAATTGCTCACGACCCACACGCCCGATTACCTCGATCGCGTGTTCGCCGGGCGCCTCTCCGACTCGGAGCGGCGGGCCCTGGGGTTTCCCTGGTCCGAGTCGCTGGTCCAACGCAGCCGCCATAGCGTCGGCGGCACCATCGCGGCGGCCCGCACCGCGTTGGACAATGGCGTGGCCGCCCATCTGGCCGGCGGTACGCACCACGCCTTCGCCGACACTTGCGGGGGATTCTGTCTGTTCAACGATGTGGTCATCGCCGCCCGGGTGCTCCTGGCCGAGGGGCGGATTCGTCGGGCGGTGGTGGTCGATGCCGATGTGCATCAGGGCGACGGGACGGCGGCCCTGGTGGAAGACGATCCCACCATCTTCTCGCTGAGCATCCATAGCCAGCGGAACTATCCCACCGTCAAACGCCGTAGCGATCGCGATGTGCCGCTGCCCGACGGCTGCGACGACGCCACTTACCTGGACGCCTGGCGAGACGCCTTGAACAAGGTCATCGTGCAAAGCGATTCCGACTTCGTCCTCTACATCGCCGGGGCCGATCCCTACGAAGGCGACCGCTACGGGCGGCTCAAACTCACCAAGGCCGGCCTGCTGGAGCGTGACCGCATTCTGTTTGAACGCTGCCGCAACGCCGACCTGCCAGTCACCATTGTGCTGGGCGGCGGCTACGCCCGGGACATCGCCGACGTCGTCGACATCCACGCCGCGACCATCACCCTGGCCCGCGAGATGCTGCCCCGTCGGCGGGCCGAGTTGGTTGAGGATCGGCAATCATGACCAGTGGGGCCGCGGCCGACGCAGGCGATTGGCCCCACGCCGCCGGCCGTGCCCTGGTCGAGGCCTGGATGGCCCAGCGCGGTTGGCAACCGTTCGCCTATCAGCAAGCCGCCTGGCAAGCCTACCTCAATGGCCGCAGCGGTTTGATCCATGCTCCCACGGGAACCGGCAAGACCTACGCCGCCTGGTTGGGCCCCATCATTCAAGCCGTCGGCCAACCCAACACAGCACGCCCACCCCGGCTCAAACTGTTGTGGCTGACGCCGCTGCGGGCGTTGGCCGCCGACGTGGCCACGGCCCTGGCTGCGCCGCTTGCCGACCTGGGCCTGAACTGGACTTTGCAGTGCCGCACCGGCGACTCAACAAGCTCGACCCGGGCTCGGCAACGCAAGCAACTGCCCACGGTGCTGATTACCACGCCCGAGAGTCTGTCGCTGTTGCTGTCGTGGAGCGATGCGGCTGAGCGGTTTGCCGACCTGGACGCGGTGGTGGTGGATGAATGGCACGAGCTGCTGGGTAGCAAGCGGGGCGTGCAAACGGAATTGGCCCTGGCGCGGCTGCGGATGTGGCGTCCGAAGCTGCAAACGTGGGGGCTTTCGGCCACGATTGGCAATCTGCCCCAAGCCTTGGACACCCTGCTGGGCCAGTCGGCGGACGTTCACGACGCGGGTTCGCCGCCGGGCGAACTGATTGAAGCCGCCATCGACAAGCCGCTCAGCGTGGATGCCCTGCTGCCGGAGTCCATCGATCGCTTTCCCTGGGCGGGTCACCTGGGTCTGCGGCAGGTGGATCGCGTGGCCGAGGCCATCGACCAAACACTCTCGGCCCTGATCTTTACCAACACCCGCAGCCAAACCGAACTGTGGTACCGGGGCCTGCTGGCCGCTCGACCCGACTGGGCTGGTCGGATGGCCTTGCATCATGGTTCGTTAGATCGCCAGGTGCGGGCGTTTGTCGAGCAGGGGCTACGCGATCATACGCTGCGGGCGGTGGTCAGCACCTCGACGTTGGATCTGGGCGTCGACTTCGCCCCGGTGGATCGGGTGTTTCAGGTTGGCAGCCCCAAGGGCATTGCCCGGCTGGTGCAACGGGCGGGGCGAAGTGGCCATGGCCCTGGTCGACCGAGCCGGGTGACCTGCGTGCCGACCCATGCCTTGGAACTGATCGAGGTCGCCGCCGCCCGCTGCGCGATGGAACGTGGGCAGATTGAGCCGCGGACCCCGATCAATCAGCCGGTCGATGTGCTGGTGCAGCATGTGGTGACGTTGGCCCTGGGCGGCGGCTTCGAGGCGGAGGCCCTATTCCGCGAGGTCCGCACCACGGCCGCCTACCGGCATCTGTCGCCCGAGGTCTGGCGATGGGTGCTGGACTTTGTCACGCGGGGCGGAACCTCGCTGTCGGCCTATCCCGACTTTCATCGGGTGGATTGCGACGAAGCCAGCGGCCGTTACACGGTTGGCAATCCACGGGTCGCGCGGTGGCACCGCATGGCGATTGGCACCATCAGCAGCGATGCCGCCTTGCAGGTGCGGTATGTCAAAGGGCCGCGGCTGGGCACCATCGAAGAGGCCTTCGTCGCGCGGCTCAAGCCGGGTGAGCATTTTGTGTTTGCCGGCAAGACCCTGGCCCTGGTACGGATCCGCGAGATGACCGTTTGGGTTCGCAAAGCCCGCGGCAGCCAGCCCGCCGTGCCGCGGTGGTCTGGGGGTCGCATGCCGTTGAGCAACGAACTGGCCGAGGCCGTTCGCGCGCAACTCGACCATGCCGCCCAGGGCCAGCTCGCCAGCCCCGAGTTGCGGTGCGTGGCCCCGCTGCTGGAACTGCAAGACCGCTGGAGCCGCATTCCGCGATGCCACGAGTTGTTGGTCGAACGCGTGCAAACCCGCGAGGGCCACCATCTGTTTGTGTATCCGCTGGCGGGGCGGCTGGTTCACGAGGGACTGGCCGCCTTGCTGGCCTACCGCATGAGCCGCATCCAGCCCATCTCGTTCACGTGGAGCGTCAACGATTGGGGGTTCGAGCTGCTCTCGCCGGACCCACCGCCGTGGGACACCGCTTGGGATCGCGGACTGCTGGACTCGACCGACTTGGAAGACGACATCCTGGCGAGTCTGAACGCCGCCGAGCTTGCGAAACGTCAGTTCCGCGAGATTGCCCAGATCGGCGGCCTGGTCTTTCCCGGTTACGCGGGGGCCCGCAAGTCGGCACGGCAACTCCAGGCGTCGGCGGGGCTGTTTTTCGAGGTGTTCACGACCTACGATCCCGAGAACTTGCTGCTCCGCCAGGCTCACGACGAGGTGCTGAGCCGGCAACTTGAGATCCACCGACTGCGGGCCACCCTCGACCGGCTTCGTGGCCAACACCTGGTACTGACCGCGCCACCCCGCCCCACACCTTTCGCCTTTCCGCTGTTGGTCGATCGGCTTCGCGAACGGCTCTCCAGCGAACGGCTCGAACAGCGAATCGCCCGCCTGACCCAGCAATCCGAGAAAGCCGCGGCGAACCTGCCGTGAGCGGAACGCGGTGCTTGCCCGCAGGCCGCGGCCCGAGGCTTCGCTCTTGCCCCCCGACAAGACAGGGTGGGCGCTAGCACACAAGTGAACAAGCCGCCAGTACCGCGCGTTGCTGATCGACTGCTCGGGCAGGTTTCCAGGGTCGAGGGTCACGCGACCAA
>JBJHDE010000124.1:0-10908 GCA_050486385.1 Planctomycetales bacterium
GGTGAGCGGTCAGCAATCTCAGCGAGCGGCCATCGAGGCCTGGCGGAGCGGCCCCCCGGTGATTGGGCCCAGCATGTTGCGTTGCGATTTCGCCCATCTGGAACGCGAGGTCCGGGCCCTGGAAGCCGGCGGTGCCCGCCAACTGCACCTCGATTGCATGGACGGCCTGTTCGTCCCCAACAGCACCTACGGCGAGCTGCTGGTCTCGACGTTTCGGGCGTTGACCGACTTGCCGCTGGATGTGCATCTGATGATCGAGCGGCCCGAAGAACAGGTCGAGCGTTACGCCAAGGCCGGGGCCGATGTGCTGACGTTCCATATCGAAGCCACCCAGAATGCCTCGGCCGTGGTGCAGGCCATTCGTGGGAGCGGATGCGGGGTGGGTGTGGCACTCAACCCCGATACCCCTCTTGAGGCTATTGAGGGGGTCGTTGATGAGGTGGATTTGGTGCTGGTCATGAGTGTGCAGCCGGGCTTTGGAGGACAAAGTTTCCGGCCCGAGGTCCTCGAGAAATTGCGGGTTTTGGCGCAACGTGGCCCCGATGGCCCACTTCTGAGTATTGATGGTGGGGTGAACCCCCAAACAATACCCTCTTGTGTGTCGGCGGGTGCCCGGATACTGGTGATAGGATCGGCGATTTTTGACGCCGACGATCGAGCTCAGGCCGTCTCCGAGCTGACAAGCTTGGCCGGGGCCTGACCCATCATGGTGATGGGAGCAATCGCCGCGTCGTTGCGGTGGATTTGCGGGCTCGTGCCAAGAATGTCATGGAGACATGTATGACCGAGGTCGCCCTCATCCGACCGGGCACCAGCGAGTTTGACCGACAAGGACGCCTGCAGGGGAAGCTTCGTGTCCCCCTGAGCGACGAGGGCGTTCGCCAGATGACCGATCTTGCCGAGCAGTTGCGAGATCGCGGCCTGTCGGTCGTTTATTCCGTCGACGGCGAACCCGCCGGTCAGTCGGCGGCCCTCCTGGCCCAGGCCCTGGGCTTGCGGCATCGCCGATTGGAGGGGCTCAAGAATGTGGACCTGGGCCTGTGGGAAGGCTGCCCGGTGGCCGAGCTGCGACGCATGTTGCCCAAGGTGTTTCGCCAATGGGAACATCTGGCCGAAAACGTTTGCCCCCCGCACGGCGAGACTTTCGGCGAAGTGCGACATCGTGTCGAGCCGGTGATTGAGAGGTTGCTCCGGAGGCATCGGCATGGCAAAATTGCAGTTGTAGCGCCGTCACCACTTTTCGGGGTGATTGCCGAATTGCTTGAGCAGGGTCCCCTGGCCGCCGATTGCGGACACCGCACCGATTTCGGTCAATGGGACCTGTGGGGGCCTGCCTCCATGGCCACCACCTCCTGCTGAGCCCGACGGCCCCAGCGGTTGCAACAGCCAAACACCCTTGCCAATAACTCGATCACCCCCCGCGTGGACTACGGTTTTTTCGAGAAACTGGTCTTGGAAACTCTTGCTTTCCGAGGCATGACTGCGGAAACCGTCTCAGTCGGATCACCTGGATAACCGAAATAACCTGTACCAGGTCCGTTTGTGGGAGCCCATGCGCCGGTGAGCCCAACTAAAAACGAGCAGACATTTATGGCCACGACGCCCGCCGATCACGCTTCGAGCCTCGTGGGGGCCTCCTTGAACGATCGCCCCCAAAAACGCGGAGTCCCCGAGGGACTTTGGATTCGGTGTCCCGGTTGCGGGGCCACGATCTTCCGGAAACAGGCTGAGCAGCTTTTGGGCGTGTGTCCCGAGTGCGACTATCACTTTTATGTGGGCGCCCGGCAGCGGATCGCCCAGCTCATCGACGACGGCACCTTCGAGGAACTTGACGCCGATCTCGTGTCGGTCGATTCCTTGGGCTTCTCGGACAAGCGGCCCTACGCCGAGCGGATCATCTCCGAGCAAAAGCGGACCGGCCTGCGGGACGCCGTGGTCACCGGAACCGGCATGATCCGGGCTCGCCGGGTGGCCTTCGCCGTGACCGACAGCGCCTTCATCATGGGCAGCATGGGGGCCGTCGTCGGCGAGAAGCTCACCCGGCTCATCGAACACGCCACCACCCATCGCCAGCCCCTGATCATCCTGAGTGCCTCGGGCGGTGGGGCGCGGATGCACGAGGGCATCCTGAGCCTCATGCAAATGGCCAAGGTCTCGGCCGCCCTGGCCCGCTACGATAGCGCAGACGGGCTGTATATCTCGGTCCTCACCAATCCCACTATGGGGGGTGTTGCCGCCAGCTTCGCCAGCCTGGGCGATATCATCCTGGCCGAACCCCGGGCGTTGATCGGCTTCGCCGGGCCGCGGACCATCTACGCCACCATCCGCATGGAATTGCCCAAGGGCTTTCAAACCAGCGAGTTCCTGCTGGAACACGGCTTCGTGGATCGCATCGTCGAACGGAAGAATCTCAAGACCGAGATCGCCCGGATCATCGACTACTGCGGCAAGTGAACCCCCCCTGACTTTTCCCCAGGCGGCTTGCCGGTCCCTTAGGGATTTGTGTGGGTTGCTTGAAGCCGGGTCGGGGTCGGCCCTACACTAGCGGGCTGGTGTCGGTTCGCCCGCTCGCTCAGGAGTCTGGTCCCATGGGGCTGTTTGCTTCGTTATTTGGCCCAGGCAAGCTGCAAGTCGAGAAACGCTTCGACGAAGTCGGGCGCCAGGCTCGGGGGACGATGTCGCGGGTGATGCTGGTCCGCGAGCGAGCCACCGGCAAGCGGTATGCCCTCAAGCTGTTGGACCCCGAGGCCACCGCGGCGTTTGAGTCGAAGTTCAAGAATGTCAAAAAGCCGCCGGAGACGGCGATCGCGATGGAGCTTAAGCACCCGCGGATCGCCGAGACCTACGAAGTGGGCGAGACGAACACCGGGCTGACGTATTTGTTGATGGAGTGCTGCCCCGGCCGGCCGCTCAACTATGTGATTGGCGACAAGGATCCCGGCCTGGATGGCCAACGGCTGACGATCATCCGCCAGATGGCCGAAGCCTTGCAGGCCATGCACGACGCCGGCTACCTGCACCGCGATATCTGCCCCGATAACTTCATGGTCGATTGCTCGGGACCGACGGTGAAGCTGATCGACTTTGGCTTGAGTGTGCCAGCGACCAGCGAGTATTTTGCCGCGGGCAATCGAACCGGCAAGGCCGACTACATGGCCCCCGAGCTTCTGCGGCGGCTGCCCATCGACCACCGGGTGGACATCTTCGCCTTTGGCATGACCGCCTACGAGGTGCTGGTCGGCGAACCGCCCTGGTACCGCGGCGGGTCGGAGCGGGCCATGCAGCGGGCCACCGAGAACTGCCCGCCCATCCGCGAGAAGCGACCCCAGACCGATCCCGTGCTGGCCGAGGCCGTGGAAAGCTGTCTTCGCGTCAACGCTGACGCTCGGCCCAGCACCTTCAATGACTTCCTGCGCCGCATCCGCTCCGTCAAGCACGAAGATGTCGGCGGCCCCGGCCAGTAAAGCCCGGGTGAGAATGGGTCGCTTCCCCGGGCCTCGCCGAGTACAACGGAATCCAGACGCCTGACCGATCTCTGCTCAAGCGGGCGAATGCGGCCTTCTCCGGACCCCGTCGCCAGAGGGGCGCCCCCTCGCGCCATCGCTCGACCCCTTGGGCAGGCATCAGAAGCTGGATTCCAACCTCGGGAGCTGCCCCACGATGACTCCTCTGCGATTTGTTGCTTGCTTGTTGCTGCTGACCTGTGGCCTGACCACGGCTCATGCCCAAAAGCCCATGGATGTGTATGTCTCCGAAGGCGGTGGCGAGCACGTCGCCCACTTCGAGTTCAATCCGGCCGATGGCACGCTCAGCCCCAAAAACCGCATCCGGGTGGGGCGGGCGCCGGGAGCCCAAACGGTTGACCACGAGCGTCGGCTGCTGCATGTCAGCGTGGTGGGCGAGAACCGCATCGCCACCCTGCGGATCGGCGATGATGGTGCCCTGGAGATGCTGCAAGTGGCCGAGGCCCCGCACCGGCCCACCTACCTGGCCCTGGACCACAGCCGTCGGGTGCTGCTGTCGGCCTATTACGGCGGCAACTTGTTGGCCCTGCACCGGCTCAACGACGAGGGCCTGCCCAGCCAGCAGCCCACGCAAGTGGTCGAGACCGACGAAAAGGCCCATGCCGTGGAGGTCGATCCAGCCAATCGCTTTGTCTATGTGCCCTGCTGCGTGGCCGACACCCTGGTGTTCTTTCGCCTGGATGCCGAAAACGCGACTCTCACTGCGCCCGACAAGCATCGGGTGAGCACCGCCGAGGGCGACAACCCGCGGCACCTGTGGTTTCACCCCGAGCAGCCCTTGCTATTTGTCGTCAACGAGCGGGCCGATAGCGTGACGGTCTATCGTCATGATCGCGACACGGGCGACCTGGAGAGCCTGCAAAGCGAGAGCACCCTGCCGGCGAGCTTCGATGGCAGCAAGAACACCTGCGCGGATATTGAATTCGCCAAGAGCCGCAACTTGCTGGTGGCCTCGAACCGCGGTCACAACTCGTTGGCCGTGTTCTCGGTCGATCCCGACGGCGGCCGCATCACCCCCCGGGGGCAAGTTCCCACCGAGGAGACGCCCCGCAGTTTCAACATCGACCCCACCGAGCGTTGGTTGATCGCCGCCGGTCAGGCCTCGCACAAGCTGGCCGTCTACGCCATCACCGACGACGCCCCCTACCTCGATCGCAAGCACACCCTCGACGTCGGCCGCGGCCCAAGCTGGGTGCAGTTCGTTCCGCGACGCTGAGGGGGAGAGTTGATGACTCCGCTCGTGAATGAATCAAGATCGCGGACCGGCCCGACACGCCGCTGGCTTGAATTCGGTGGACCTGTCGGATAGGGACCGATACGATTGAGAAGGAGAACCGTTCCAGAGAGCCAAAAGGGCTACGTTCCCGCCCGTGCGAGGTCACGATGCGAACTCCAGCGGAAACCCTGAAGTCCCTTCAGACGGCCGTCGCGACCGACGCTCGCGACGGTGAGTATTGGATCAGCGTGAACGAGAGTCTTGATCTTGCCAAGCTTACCCCGCCTGAGATCATGAATTGTGGATTTTCTGGGGAGCAGGCCAGCGAGATCGCAAAGGGTTTATCACGGTTGGATCTTGAGCCATTGGGCCAAGCCCTGAATGTGAATCTCAAGGTGCGGTTTCGTGTCTCGGCCTTGCGCGAAGGCGAGATCTGCACTTTCTATTGTGATGACGAACCGAGCGCACTGTGGTTGAAGGGCTATATGAGCAGGGCGTTCCCCCAAGCGACAATTTCGGAGCTGGACTCCAGTCGATCGGGAAACCAAGTCTGTTTTCAGGTCACGCTTGATCGAAACGCCCCTCCGCTGCAGGTTCGTGAAAGTCTGTTGGCATGCCCCGCCATCAGGCTCGTGGGTCTTTTTGACGTTGGGATCCGCGAGCAACCTCATTACCGCTTGCCCGCCTCCGAGCTTGCGACATGGCTGGACCGACAGGCAAGTGAGCCGTGGTGGACCGTCGATGGAGATCCGCTGCTCATGAGTCGCCTTGCGTTTCCCGCGCCGCCGGAGGAACTGGCTGCTGAGTTAAGGAAGATCGACCGGCCGTTGCTGGTGGCGGATCCCTTGGGCGAGGCCACCGATCAGCAGGAACTTGTGGCGGCGAATGTGGATCGCGCGGTGGCAAAGGATGAACTGGGGGACCGCGTGCTGGTACTCACCTGGGAGCATAGCGAGAGTGATTGGCAGCTTGTCGAAGATCAACCCGTTTTGGAAACCTCAGGTGACCACACCTGATGCCTGCCCAAGGCTGTAACGGCCAGGCACCAACGAAGATTGCGGAAAGCCCTTCATCGAGCTGGGCAGAGGACGCAAGCGTGTGTCCCCATGAGGGGCTTGGTCCGGGGCGGTCTGTGCCAGTCCGTTTGGTGCCACCAGTGTCGACAACGTAAACGCTCGGCGTTGACGCATGACCTGCCAAAGCTGAGTTTCATTTCACGAATGCATAAGCATCGCGAGATTCCGCTCAACCACATTCCGAACCACAACCGATTCGCTTGAGTCAAGAGGTCCGAGATGCCCCGAGAGCCGATTGACCTCTCCGAGAAGATCATTGCAACTTTGGGGCATGTCGGCAGCATGCCGCCCGAAGCTGAACGGCCCTTGGCACACTACTTTGTTGGTGTTAACGCCGCTATCAATATGCGACGATACGTTTTGCATCAACTGGACAAGGTGGGGTTTTATCAAGCTGTTTGGAAACGCCATTGCCATGTGCTCGACAATATGATCATCGTCAATCTTGTCCAGGCTTTCGAGAGGTTTATTAAAGATTTGGCGTCCGTCTGTGTCGATTGCCTCTGTGATCGAGTGGTCGACAACAGATTTGACAAACTTTCAGTAAAGGGTGGGTTCCTGGCGGCACACTTTCGAGACTCGTCGCCGGGACGGGCGCTGTGCGAGTCGGGCACTTGATTAAGCTGCGCGCAGATCAATGAGTATTTCACCCGGTTTCTCGAGGATCCGGCAGCTCCAAATGAGAGATTCGTTGTTTTTCCACCGCATGGTGACGAGTTTCGCATCATGAGCATCGTGTGGCAATTGCGACATACGATTGTACATAATGTCGGAGTCGTGACTCGCTCCGACGCCGCCAAGCTCAAGGTCCTTGCCCGACGCCACCTGGAATCGCCCGGTGTGCTGCTGCCCGATTGGGACGATGTGCGATTTCTTCGTGCCTATCTGGATGAGCGAGCACGCGACATCAATGAGCGCGTTGCCCAACGTTTGGCCCAAGTCCTGACGTCGCTGCACCATGAGAACCCGGCCCTGTTTGATCAACAGGACGAGGCCAATGCAATTTCCCACGCCTTCGGAATGTCGCTGGTCATCGGTGAGTCCGAAGGCGTTGCGCCGCTGTGATCCGCGTCGGTAGCCATAAACACGAGGCGAACTTACCCATCACCGGATGGAATTCACAGATCCGGAGCCAATCGACCGCCTCCCGCGTTGTCACCATCCACGGCCCGGTGCCGTGCATCACGAAACGCCCAACCCCAGAGCAAACGCGCTCGGTACGACTTCACCCAACACCACCGCCCGTCAATTCACATGACAAAGCAGGCAGCTTTGGGTGAGCCGGGCGATGGGCACGGCGATGGTGGGACCGTGGGGGGCGGCTGAGGAGTGGCAGGAGGTGCAGCAGGCCAGACTGCGACCGTCGGGCAAGGTCAGCCGACGATTCACACTCGTCGGACTATGCGAGAGGTTGCGGGCGTCGCCATCACCGGCCGAATCGCCCAGACCCAACGGGATTTCAAGACAGGCCGAAGCCAGCCCCAACGATTCGCTGGACATCGTCGACGACGGCGACTCGACTGAACGCATTGCCGGCACCTCGCTGGCCGGTTCATGCGGGACGATCAACCCGGCCAGCACGCCGCTCAGCAGAATCACGGCCGCTGCCGAGCCGGCAATCGCCACCCACGAGCGTCGCCAACTGGATCGCTCGGGGGCGGGTTGGGGCGTTTCGTGGGGCTGGTCCTGGGCCACCCGCTGCGGTTCGGCCCGACGCGGAGCATCCACGTTGGTGGCCACCGGCCGGGCGGATTCGCCAGCCAACCGCCCCCAGTATTCGGGCAGGTCGACGGCTTCTTCCGGCTCCAGGGCTTCGTGCATCAGTTCAAGCGCGGGCTCCAAGGCGTGCGCCAAGCGGGCGCACTCGGGGCACTCGGCCAGATGCTGCTCGACGGCCTCATCGCTGGAATGGCCCGAAGGAAACGGTCCCCGGGTGAGAATCTCGAAGACCTCGTCGCAGTTCATGGCATCCGCCCTCCAACACCTTGGGGCCGCCGATCGCACTGGGTCGCCGCATCCGCCGGGCGACACAGCGCGGCAAGCTGCTCGAGACCGCTTCGCACCCGATTCTTGGCCGTGCTGAGACTCACCCCCAGCCGCTGGGCCACTTCTCGAAACGTCAGCCCCTCATAAAATCGAAATCGCAGGGCCTGGGCCTGGTCCACTGGTAAGTCGCCAAGAAACCGCTCTAAGCGTTGCCGACTCTCGCGGGCAATGAGGCACTCCTCGGGCGAGGGGTCCACGGTGCCACGGCTCCGCAACACGGCTTCGGTTTCCAGCTCGGTCATCCGCCGCCGGCGATCCCACACCCGACGGCATTCGTTGACCAAAATCGTCCACAGCCAGGTTCGGGCACGGAAACGGGCGTCGAAGGTGTGCCGCGCTCGAAAGGCGGCCAGAAAAGTTTCTTGGACGGCATCTTCGGCCAGCGTGCTGCTGCCGAGCCGCCCGGTGGCAAAACGCAGCATGGCCACGCGATAGCGGCGGATCAGCTCGCCGAATCGTTGGGGCTGGCCGTTCTGGGCGGCCCGCATCAGGTCTTCGTCACTGGCGACTTGCGTTTGCACGCTGAACCATCGCTCCCGCGCCGGTGTAGCAACCCACGGGCCGGTCGCCCGAGGTCGGCTCAACGCATCAACAAACGCTGATCCGAGAATCTGTTATAGTCGATGGAGCCCCGGGCTGGTCAATCCCCGCCGCTTGGGTGAAGGGTGGTTGCCGTCGGGGAGCGACCCGCCGGTCTCCCTCAGGTGGCCAGATGAATTCCCCTCGTTCGCGGCATTGGTGGCTGTGGCTGGTGCCCCTGGTTTTGGGCTTGGGGCTGCTATTGCTTTTAGCGTCCCCTCGGATGTCGGCGCGGTTGGGTCAAGTGGAGGCCGTCAACACCTGGCGGGCCGAGCGGCTGGAGTCGGCCACGGCGTCGGCGGGGCCTTCGTGGTGGGCCGTGGCTACGGGGATTGTCGTGGTGCTGCCCTTGCCCGTGCTGTTGGCCGTGTGGTGGCGGGCGAGTCGCCCCGAAGAACCGACATCCGCCAAGCGTTCCGATCCCCCGCCTCGTCCTCAGCCCGACCCGGAGCACTCGGCATGACTTGGATGTTTGAAGACCCGCTACGGTTGGGGCTGATTGGCCTGCTGGTGACGCTGATTCCCCTGTATGTGTTTTGGCAAAAGCGGGATGGCCTGTGGTTGGGCGTCGTGATCGGCTGCCTGCTGTTGACCGCGGGGCTGATTGTCGTCGAACGGCTGGTGATGACCGAGCGGGAGGAGGTTCAGCTCTTCGTGGCCGAGCTGGCCGCCGCCATCGAGAACGGCGACGAACAGGCCGTGTTGGACATGGTGTCGGCCCGGGCCTCGCAGATTCAGAAGGCGGCCCAGCATGGGATGCGGCTGTTCGATGTGCAGCACGCGGGCTTTTCGACGCCCGAGGTCTCGTTCAATCGCGTGGTCGATCCGCCCGAGGCCGAGGCGGAATTCGGGGCGATGATCCGAGGTAAGCCTCGTCGAGGGCCGCTGATGGGCGAGATCTCGCGGCCGTATCGGGTGATTCTCATGCTCCGCCGTGACACGCCGGATGGCCCATGGAAGGTGTTTGATTTTGAATTGCGCAATCCGGTGACCGGGCACCCCGAGGGTCGCCCCTTCTGAGCCGGAGCTGGGGGAATCGGCCGGGTAGCTTCCCGCCCAGGGACGTGTTATCTGTAGGAAGGCTCAGGCGAGCTTCCCCGAACACGCTTCCCCAGAGTCCCGAGGATCCCGATGACGAATGTCCGCGATTTTGGCGCGGTTGGCGATGGCGAGGTCGACGACACCGAGGCCCTGCTGCACGCCATTCACGATGGCCACGGCCCGCTGTTGTTTGAAGGTGGCACGTACCGCATCACCCGATCGCTGGTGATTCGATTGGATGAGCATGGCCGCTCGGGCCTGGATGGCAGCTTGGGGACCGCCAAAATTGTGATGGCCGGTCCTGGACCGGCGGTGCAATTGATTGGCACGCACGCAGGCACCGCGGCCCCCAGCTCAATGAAGCCCATCGTCTGGTCGCACGAGCGGATGCCGATCGTGCAGAATATCGAGATTGAAGGCGCTCACGACGAAGCCGACGGCATTCAACTGGTGGGCACGGTCCAGGCGATTGTCTCGAACGTGTTGTTGCACCAGTTGCGGCATGGCATTCACTTGCATGACCGCAACCGCAACACGATCATCAGCAACTGCCAGATTTATCACAACACGGGCGTGGGGGTGTATCTCGATCGGGTCAATCTGCACCAGATCAACATTCTGGGCTGCCACATCAGTTACAATCGCCTGGGCGGTATTCGAATCGAGGGCTCCGAGATTCGGAATCTGCAGATCACCGGCAATGATATCGAATACAACAACCATCGCTCGCACAATCAACCGGCCGAACCCACGGCCGAGATCTACGTGGACACGACCGCCCAAGGGGCCAGTATCGACGAGGTCACGATCGCCTCGAACACGATACAAGCCACCAGTTCACCGGGCGGCTCGAATGTGCGGATTCTCAACACGCCGGGTCAGGGGCGGGCGCCGGGATTGTGGAGCATCACCGGCAACGTCATCGGCAGCCAGGAGAACAACGTCCACCTGACCGGTTGCCATGGCGTGGTGATCAGCGGAAACACGATCTATTCGTGTACCCACCGCAACCTGCTGGTCGAGCAATCGAGCCAGATCAACATCAACGGCAACAGCTTCCGCCGGCACGGTGGCCAGTTTGCGACGGGTGTGCGGTTGGTGGATTGTGAAGACTCCATCGTGCAGGGCTCGACGATTTTTGATCACGCCCCCGAAGGCCAATCCACGGGGGCCTCGCTATTGGAGCTGGAAGACTGTCGCCGCGTGACGATCAACGCCTGTCAGTTTCGCGACGGGACGCCCTACGGCGTGCATGTGGCACGCTCCAGCGGCATCACGCTACAAGGCTGCACGGTGCTCGAGACCCGCAGCCCGCGGCAGGGCCAGGCGGCCATCCGTTTTGAAGGCCCCGGCCGCAACAATCTGGTCGCGGGCAATCTGCTGGACGATACCGAGACGGCCTTGGCTCTGGACGAAGAGTCCGGGG
>JBJHDE010000125.1:0-10673 GCA_050486385.1 Planctomycetales bacterium
CGCCCCAACGAATCAGGGCCACGGCGGCCACCACGGCCAGGCTCTTGCCGACCATGATGACAAATGCCTGGGCGTCCCCGCCTTGCCCCGCCTTGGTCAGCAGCGGGATGACCAACAACAGCGGCACCAGGGCCACGTCTTGAAACAGCAGCACCCCGATGGCCCGCCGCCCGTGGGGCGAGTCGGTTTGGCCCCACTCGGTGAGGGCCTTGAACACCAGCACGGTGCTGCTGAAGGCCACGGCCAACCCCAGCAAAGTGGCCGCCGGCCAGGCGAAGCCCATCCATTTGAGCGCCAGCATGGCCGGCACACCGGCCAGGGTCATTTGCACACCGCCACCGATCAGCATCCAGCGGCTGAGCTTGGCGAGCTCATGGAGCGAAAACTCCAGGCCAATCGTAAACAGCAGCAGAAACACACCGGCCTCGGCCAGGTGCTGCACGTTGTGATGGTCATCGTCGCGGACCAGGTTCAACGAGTCGTGCCCCAGCAGGGTGCCGACCGCCAAAAACCCGATCAAAATGGAAATACCCAGCCGTCGGCAAATCAGCCCAACGACGAACCCGGCGGTGAGGATCACCAACAAGTTGCGAACAAGTGCTTCGTCCACGCGGTCGCAATCACCAAGCAAGAGTGGAAACGGGTCGCGGCATGCCTTATCATTCGAGGGGCTGCCAAATGGCGGCCGGTGGTCACCTCGCCCGAAGTGCCCCCAAAATGCCGAAGGGTCAACCCGTGGCCCCTGGCAAGCCCGCGTAGAATATGCCGTTCTTCGCCGACTTTCGATACCGTAGGAGTGTCGCGTTATGGCCGCATCGACTCGGATTCCGCTGGCCGCAGGCTGGGCGATGGTACTGGCCGTGTGCGTGGCGTTCCCCATCGGTTGGGCCGACGAGCCCTCGCAGGACGGCTTGGGGGATGGTCCGCTTCGCGAGTTCTCGGGCGAAGTCGGTCGGCTCGTCAAGCTCAAGATTGATCAAAGCCGGCTGCTGCTGGATCGCGATCACTGGCACCGCGAGATCGCTGGCAAGACCGAGGCGGAGCTTAAAGAGGAGATCATCCAGCAATGGGTCCAGCGGGGGCTGCCCCGGCAGTTTGCCGAACGCCGAGCCGAGCAGGAAGCCCAAGCCCCCCACGTGCAGCGGTTGTTCCAGCAGCTTCAAGGCAAGGCCGGCATGCATTCGGCCGGGACCCGCAGCTCCAACAATTACACGCGGCTCGACTTCGCCGGCCCCAAGCTGGCGGCCCTGTTCGAACGGAGCGGCCACTCGGTCCGCATGGAGTTCAACGAGCAGGTCGGCCTGCAACGACGGATCGAGATTGCCGACAACGGTACTGGTGGCCTGCGGCTGGTGATCGCCACCGAAGACGGCTCGCTGATTCTGCTGGCCTCGCAGCGGGTCGACGGAGGCTTTGCCCTGGCCGAACTCAACAGCACTGGGGCCTTCAGCGCCCAGGCCGACTCGTTCCTCGACTTCTACCGCGATCACCGCGACTACGTCGAGAAGCGGTTTCTCCCCCTGTTGGGTCATGTGGGCATGGGCCTGCCCCTGACCCGCTATGCCGATACGGTGCGTCGCGCCGTGCTGGGGCAAATCCAGGCCCGCCGCCCCGAGAACCAAGACGAGTTCGAGCGGCTCGTGCAACAACTGGATTCCGAAGAATTCGAGACCCGCGAGTCCGCCACCGAGGCCCTGATTCAGGGCTTCCCCCGCTTTGGGGCCTTGGCCCGGGCGTGGGTCGAGGACGACGACGCGGTGCTCTCGCCCGAGGCCCGCAGCCGACTGGGTCGGGTGGTCGAGGAGTTTGCGGATCAGGAGCAAGCCAACCTGTTTGCCACCGCTGGGGGCTTGGCCGATGATGTGGCCTACCTGATTGAGCTACTGGGTGAGTTGGATCAAGACGATCGCGACGTGATCGCCATCCAACTGGCCAAGCTGACCGAGCAGGACTTCGGCCCCGATACCTCCAAATGGAAGGCTTGGCTGGAGGCCAACGCCGACCAGTGAGCCGCCTCGGCCCCGACCGCCGAACCCCCCAACAGGGCAGCCCAACGCCCGACTCGCGCCCCCATGAGGATGGCTGGGGATCAGCCTGTAGCCGCGGAGATTCTTCTCCGAGGCACAGCGATTCGCCGCAATTCCGTGTTGCACCCCGCGGGCGTCGATTAGTAGGATCACGCCGGCGGTCCGCCTTTCCCCAACTGAGGGGCACTTTGCGGCTGTTCCGATTCTGAGATCCCGCGAAAATGGAGGTTCGGGGAATGGTGACATTACGGGCAGGATTGTGCCTGGCGATGGCGGCGTGTGTCTGGCTGGCCCCTCAGGTGGGTTGGGCGACCGATTTCGCCATCGACAGCCGGTTGTTCATCAACGGTGCCGCCGAACCTCAGAGCGCCAACACGACGATTTTCGTTCAGGGCATCGCCTACGACTACAGCTCGCTGTTTGGCGAGGTCAGCATCCTGGATCCGGGCGGACGGCGGTTCATTCTGCTCAATCCGCGGACGCAACAACGGGTCGACGTCCCGTTGGCCACCGTGCAGGAGTTTACGCGGGGTCTGCCGGCCGCCTGTGCCCAGAGCCCCCAAGAACTGGTGCGATTCTTGGGCAATCCCAAGTTTGAAGAGCAGTTGGATCGCGAATCCGGCAAGCTGACCCTCAACAGCAAACTGATGAACTACGAGGTTGCGACCGTCGAGGCCCCCGCGGCCGAGGCAGCCGCCGCCTACCGGCAGTTTGCCGACTGGTACACCCAGCTCAATACCATGACCAACCCCGGCGGCCTGCCGCCGTTTGGCCGGATGCGGTTGAATCATGTGCTGGCAACGGCCAATCGCCTGCCCCAGGAGGTGCATCTGACGGTCCGCTCGGATCGCAGTGCCGACGAGCTTCGCCTGCGAAGCGTCCATGTGATCCGCTGGGAACTGTCGCCGAACGACCGGAAACGGACCCAAGAGGCCGACGAGATGTTTCAGCGATTCGAAGCCGTCCGCCCCGAGGTGTACTTCGGCCAAGGCCAGGCGGCCCCAGCGGCACCGGCTCCTCAACAAGCGGTGCCGCAGGGCAACGTGCCCCGACCAGGCAGCCCGCCGCAACCAGGCGGCGCTGTGGCTCCCCCGGCCGCGGACCGTCGCCAAGCCCCGCTGCCTCGCTGAGCCCCCCTGAAGGGCGTGGGCGGGGCCGAACCGCCGCGCCCCATGGGCCGGATGTTCCGCGAAATCGGGATAATCCTCAATGTTTACCAGACGTTTGGCCGATGCATGCTTCGGCCGAGTCCCCTTCTTCCACGGTTGTTCGCCAGGGGCCCATGAGTAATACGCCCAATGAAGACGCGTCCGCCGGGGTTCCGGTCTTGATGCGGCTGCCCGATCTCCATCGGCCGCGGCCCAAGACCCAACCCCTGCCTGTCACGGCGCTTGCCGCCGACGACGAAGAGCCCATGGTCCATTGGTGGGACCAGTGGCGCCAAGCCGCTTGGAACGGCTGTGCCGCCGTGGGGCGAAACACCGCCCAGAGCCTGAGCTGGTTGGTCCGCCAACCCGGAAGCCTGGCCCGCGATCATGGCGGCTGGTTGGCCATTGGTGGCCTGCTGCTGGTGGGCGGCGTGATGGCCTGGCCAATGTTCCGGCCCGCTCCGCCGATTGACGAAGAGCCCGTCCCGGTGGTTCAGCAGCCCGACGAGCCTGCCCCCGGCGAGACAACTCAGGTGGAAGTCGTGCCCGATCTGGCCGCCAACGACACCGGGCCGCCGCCGACCGTGGGCATGGGCCCCGACGAGCCCTCCGCCGACTCCGGCGAGGCCGTGGCCACCGCCCCACCGCGGGCCCCGCGCGAGACCTTCTTGGCCGTCGAACCGGTCCGTCCGGCCTCGCCGGGAGTCGCCCAACTCAAGGGCATCGTCTTGGATCCCGAACCCTCCATCGCCGAACGACCCCATGAGCCGAACCGACCGAGCCTTCGCTAAAGCCTTTGCCCAGCCACGGGTCGAGCCGCCGCGGTGCGAGTCGCCTTCGGCCCCCGCTCCGCAAAGCACTCCGGCACCGCCAGTCACACCGGCCCCGCAAGGCGTGACGGCACCGGAGCCCGCTGCGCCCTGCCCAGTGGCTTCCGCTGACCCAGTGGCTTCAGCCAGTCCAACGACACAGGCCCCGCGGGACGAAGCCCATGAGGTTGCGCCACCAGCGAGCCCGCCGCACGCCGTGCCCCACGACACGCCCGAGGAACCGGCTCCGCCGGCGACTTCGATTGTGGACGAGGACGAGCGGCAGTTGCTGATGGGACAAGACGCCTGCCAGGCCGAACCGCCGGTCGCGACCACCCCCGCGCCGCGGCCGGAGCCGGTGGCAACGGTCCAGGCCAACCCGGCACCCCAGCCGCAGGCGACCTCCGCGCCCCACGAAACCAGCATGCCGAGTCAAGCCAGCATGCCGCCACAATCCAGCACGGCCCACGAAGCCACTCAGCCCCCAACCGAGGCCAGGCCCACCAGCGCCACGGCGCGGGGCACGCTATCGCAGTTGAGCCAAGCCAAAGACGGCGATCGGGCGTGGCAGCCGGCCACGACGGTCGCCCGCTTCGAGCTACCCAGTGTGTGCCGACAACTGTTGGACGAAGCCGGCGAGGACTTTGAGCGCACGGCCGCCATTGTGGAACGGCACGCCCGCCGCGGTCGCAAGCTGGTGCTGTTGGGCGCAGTCCACGAGGGAGCAGGCTGCACGACGCTGGCGTTGTGCCTGGGGCATTGCCTCGCGCAGCGGAAGATCAAGACGGTGCTGGTGGATTACGATTTCACCGGCGCGATGCTGGCCGGATCGCTGGGCCTGGAGGTCGAGCAAGACTGGCTGGATGTGCTGGCCAATCGGGCGTCGCTGGCCGAGGCCGTCATCCAGGCCACCGAGGAACCGTTGGCGATCTTGCCTCTCTGCGAAGCGGCCGAGGCGATCCCCGGGGCCGAGACCGCACCGCGCCAACGCCTGGACTTGGGCATCCTGCGGCAGCAGTACGATGTCGTGCTGTTGGACGCCGGCCCCATTCCCGAATTCACCCGCGAACAGCTCGCCCGGCCCGGGGCCGATGTGGCGGTGCTGGCGCACGATCCCAGCGAGACCACACCGGACGAAGTGCTCGACGCGATCGAGCAGCTTCGGGCGGCGGGGCTCAGTGTGCTGGGCACCGTCGAATCGTTCACCACCAGTCCGACGGCCTGAGGCCCCTGGGCCTGCGTCACCGAATCTGACCCGTCGATCCGGGAATTCGCGGCCCGGCGATTTCTCGACCTTGTTTGAGGACCGTCACCATGTACGAAGCTTACTGGGAACTGTCGCGTCGGCCATTCGAGAATGTCTCGGATGCCGAGCTGTTCTTCGCCAGCGAAGGACACCAGGGGGCGCTGCTCAAGCTTCGCTACGTGATCGAGAGCGGCAAGGCCGCCGGCCTGCTGGTCGGCGACCATGGCGTGGGCAAAACACTGGTGGCCGACTTGCTGGGCCAGCAACTGCCTCCCAGTTGCCAGCCGTTCGTGCATTTGATCTTTCCCAGGATGCAACCGGCCGAACTGCTGGCCTACCTGGCCGAGCGGATCGCCCCCGAAGCCATGGCTCAGGCCGCACCGGGTTTGAACAACAGCGTCCGGGTGCTGGAAACGGCGCTGGCCAAGAACACCAACGAGGGTCGGCACGCGGTGGTTGTCCTGGATGAGGCCCACCTGATCGACGAGCCCGCCACCTGGGACGCCGTGCGGATGCTGCTCAACCTGCGGAGCCAAGGCACCCCGGATGTGACCGTGCTGCTGGTCGGGCAGTTGCCGCTGCTGTCGATGTTGGATCGCATGCCCAGTTGGGAAGAGCGGCTGGATGTCAAATGCCTGCTCAAACCCTTTAGCCTGGAAGAAACGGCCGCCTACCTGGCACACCGGCTGGACACTGCCGCCGGGCGTCGCGAGATCTTCGCCGACGAGGCCGTCGACGCCATTCATCGCCTCAGCGGTGGCCTGGCCCGTCGCATCAATCGTCTGGCCGACCTGGCTTTGGTGATCGGCTACGCCGAGGAAGTCCCCCGGATCACGGCCCAGGAGATCGAGGCCGTCTGCGGCGAGCTGATCGCCGTCGAGCCCCATCGGGTCGCCGCCTGAGACCGCCGCCGCCAGTTGCCCTGGCCGCGGCACGTTGCGAGCCACCGGGTCAGCGTTCACAATACGGCCAGCCGAGCGGAAACTCGGCTGGCCCTGTAGTCGTGGATGTGCTTGCCTGATGAACCGCGTTCGCTGGATTGCCCCGTCTCTGACCCTCGCGCTCGCCGCAACGCTGTCGCTGGCCCCAACCTCGCTGCTGGCCGACGAGCCGCCGGCCCAGAACGCGGCCGACCGCGTCGATGCCCGCACTTTGCGGCACAAGGTGCTGTGCGGCTACCAAGGCTGGTTTCGCTGCCCGGGCGATGCCCGCAATCGTGGCTGGCTGCACTGGGGCCGCGATGCCCAACGGCTCACCCCAGAGAGCCTGACCGTCGAGATGTGGCCCGACGTCCGCGAGTATCCGACGACCTACCCCGTGCCCGGCTGGACCTTGCCCGACGGGTCGCCGGCCAAACTGTTCAGTTCGGTCGATGCCGACACCGTGCAGCTTCACTTCCAATGGATGAAGCAGTACGGCATCGATGGCGTGTTCGTGCAGCGATTTTTGGTCAACCTGCCCGACACGTCGTTCGACCAGGTGCTGCGGAACGCCCGACGGGCCGCCGCCGATCACCAGCGGGTCTTCGGCATCGGCTACGATTTGACCGCGGCCGATCCGGCCACTTTGGTCGCCACGCTCGAAGCCGACTGGCAGCGACTGGTCGACCAATGGCGGTTGACCGCCGACGAGCCCTACCTGCACCACAACGGCAAGCCCGTGGTTTTTGTATGGGGATTCTTTGACGATCGCTTCGAGGCCGCCGTTGCGCACCGCGTGCTGGATGTGTTTCAATCGGACGAGCGCTACCAGGCCACGGTGATTGGCGGTGTCCCCTGGTGGTGGCGGCGGGTGGACGATGCCGAATGGGCCCGGGCCTTCCGACGCATGGACGTGGTCAGTCCCTGGAACGTGGGCAACGTGACACACACTCAAGGCGAAAAGCACGCCACGACCAGCACCTGGGCCGAGGACCTGGCCACCTGCCGCGAGCACAAGCAACACTTTCTGCCGGTGATCTATCCCGGTTTTGGCTGGAAGAACCTCAAGGGCCCCGACGCCGAAACCGACGAGATTCCGCGACTCGGGGGGCGATTCTTCTGGCGGCAGTTCACCACGGCGGCCGACCTGGGCGTCGAGATGGCCTACGTGGCCATGTTCGACGAAGTCGACGAAGCCACGGCCATCTTTAAGGTCAGCAACACGCCGCCCCAACAAGCCAGCTTCCTGACGCTCGACGACGATCCAACCGACTGGTATTTGCGGCTCACCGGCGAAGGCACCCGCGTGATTCGTGGCGAACGGCCCGCCGATGCCCAGCTTCCCGACAAGCGACGCGAAGCGGCCCCCGGGCCCAAGCGTGAACCTTGAGACTGACGGATCGCGATGAAGGTCTTTGAGGATATCCGGAAAGTCACATTATAGAAACTTGATATTTGACCAGAGGTTGTCGCATGGATGCCCTTGCTTCATCAAATGGTGTGCCACTGCTTGCTGGCAAGCAGTGGCATATACTGATCGACGTTGAACAGTCGAGTCGAAGCGCAACTATTCCAGTCAACGTGAGTCGTTTCCAACACTGCTTGCCAGCAAGCAGTGGCACACCTGCGGGTTCCCCGGGGCAAATCGCTTTCCATCGCCCGCAGTACGCCGCTCCCTTCGTTCACCATACTTCACCATGAACCCCCCAACGTTCCTCATCACCGGCGACAAGGCATGACCGTGCAGATTGTTCGAGATTGTAACCTGTTGGCGATGTCCCGCTGGGCCCTGGCCAACCTGTTGGCTGTTGCCGTGTTCTTGACAGGAGCCACGCTGCGTGGCGATGACCTGCCAGTGACCGAGGTCCGCGTGGTGCGGAGCGACGAGGGTTGGCAGCTTCTCCGCAATGGCGAACCTTATCCGATTCGCGGCGTGGGCGGCTCGACGCAGCTCGATTTGCTGGCCGAGCATGGGGCCAATTCCATTCGCACCTGGAGCACCGACGACCTGGATACCCTGTTGGACGCCGCCCACGAGCGCGGCCTGAGTGTCTGCGTGGGCCTGTGGCTGGGACACGAGCGGCACGGCTTCGACTACAACAATGCCGACGACGTGGCCGGTCAGATCGACATGGTCCGTCGGGCGGTCGAGCGCTACAAGCATCATCCCGCCGTGCTGATGTGGGCCCTGGGCAACGAGATGGAGGGCTTCGAGCGCGGCGACAACGCCGCCATCTGGTCGGCCATCAACAACCTGGCCACGCTGGTCAAGCAGCTCGATCCCCATCGGCCCACGATGACCGTCGTGGCCGAGATCGGCGGCCAGCGGGTCAAGAACATCCATCGCCTGTGCCCAGCCATCGACATTGTCGGCATCAACAGCTACGCCGGCGCCGCCAGCCTGCCCCAACGCTACCGCGAGGCCGGCGGGACCAAGCCGTACATCATCACCGAGTTCGGCCCCGCCGGACCCTGGGAGGTCGAACAGACCGATTGGAAAGTCGCCCGCGAACCCACCAGCACCCAAAAGGCCGAACAGTATCGCCGGGCCTATGAAGGCGGCGTGCTCAAGTCGGGCGGTTTGAGCCTGGGCAGCTATGCCTTTCTTTGGGGCCACAAGCAAGAGAGCACCGCCACCTGGTTTGGCATCCTGTTGCCCGACGGCCAGCGTCTGGCTGCCGCCGACACCCTCCGCGAACTGTGGACTGGCCAACCGCCCGACAACCGCTGTCCGGTGATCACATCGCTTAAGCTCCAAGGGCCCGACAAGGTTCAACCCGAATCCACCATCGAACTGACCCTCCAGGCCAGTGACCCCGAGGGCGACGCCCTGGAAGTCCGCTGGGTGCTGCAAGCCGAGCCCAACACCTACAGCACCGGCGGCGACGCCGAGCGGCCCGGGGCCATCTTCGGCGATGCCATCCTCGAAAGCGATCGCACCTCGGCCCGCGTCCGCATGCCGGCCGGCGGAGGCGGCTATCGTGTGTATGCCTATGTCTCCGATGGTCAGGGTGGTGCGGCGGTGGCCAATGTGCCGGTGTTTGTCGATGCCCCCTTGGTCGTGCCACCGGCCCCGCGGGCCGAACTGCCGCTGCACTTTGTCCCCCAAGCCGACGACGCCCAGCCGCCCTTTGTGCCGACCGGGTGGATGGGCAACACCCGCGCCCTGCGGATGGACGAGCAATGCGACGATCGCCCGCACTCGGGGGACCACTGCTGGCGGATTGAATACCGGGCCAACGACGCCTGGGCGGGAATCGTCTGGCAGAATCCACCGGGCGACTGGGGTGATCGGCCTGGCGGCTGGAATCTGACCGGGGCCAAGCGATTGACATTCATGGCGCGAGGGGGTCAGGGGGGCGAAGTCGTGGGGTTCAAGGTCGGCACCATCGGCGACGACAAGCCGTTTCCGGATTCGGCCCAGGTGGGCCTGGACGATGTGAAACTGGGCACCGAATGGACCCGCTACACGATTGACCTGACCGATCGGGACCTCAGCCGCATCAAAAGTGGGCTGGTGCTGGTGATTGCCGGCCAAGGCCGGCCGGTGGTGGTCGACCTGGACGATGTCCGTTTTGAGTAGCCCACGCCGGCAGTCCTGACTCCCAAGTGGCGGGTTTTACCCAACTAGGGACTTGATTTTCAGGCCACCTGACCGCCAGGATGAGAGGGTGGAATCGTCTGGATCCCCTCTTATCCTACTGATCTCCGCGGAGGAGTTGGGTTGCCGGTTCTTTGGGAACCGGCGCGATCGAGCGCGAGACACCTCGCATTCGGGGCCCAATTGTGATGCGGTTATCAACTCAATCTCGGTTCTCGAGTCACCGAATATGGCAAGTCCCACTGCACCGGCCTCCCCAAATCAGGGGACGCGGCCTCGTGGAAATCCGCATCTTCCGCGATTGATTGAACAAGCGGGCACCATCTGCCCCGAAGCTCCGGCCGACGTCTACGCCACCGGCGTGCCGGCCAGCAACCTGGGCGACTTGGCGCTCAAGGCCGCCTTCACCGTGCCGCAATGCACCACCGAGTGGGTCAGCGGGCAACTGCACCTGCCGCTGCCCTTGGTGGAAGACCTGATGCAGCGGATGAAGGACGATCAACTGCTCGAGGTCCTCGGGCTGTTGGGGCCCTTCAACCACCGCTACGCCATCACCGATCGTGGTCGCGAGCGAGCCCGGCGGCTGTTGGAGATCTGCGGCTACATCGGGCCGGCGCCGGTCTCGCTGGAAAGCTACACGGCGATGATCGATTGGCAGATCGCCCAGTTTCAGCAGATCGACCTGGAACTGGTCCGCGAGGCCTTGGCCCCACTGACCCTGCCCGACGAAGACATCTACACCGCGGCCCTGGCCGTGATGAGCAATCGCAGCCTGTTCTTGAGTGGCCCGCCGGGCAACGGCAAGACCAGTATCGCCAACCTGCTGCACAACGCCATGCAGGGCGAACTGTGGATACCGTTCTGTCTGGCGATCGGCAGCGACATCATTCGCATGTACGATCCGCAGACCCACGTGCTGGCC
>JBJHDE010000126.1:0-5347 GCA_050486385.1 Planctomycetales bacterium
GGGTGGAATCGCTGTAGCTGGCCAGATGGATTTCGCCGCCAGGGCCCGAAACTTCGGCCGCGTGGCGGATCAGGTCGCCGATCGCCCGGCGGAGCATTAAGGGGTCCGCATGCAGGTGTTGGACGCGGACTTCGCTGGCGACGCGGATTCCGCGTTGGGCAATCAGCGGTTCCACGTCCTGGATCGCCTCGCTGACCAGGGTGGTCAGTTCCAGCGGTTCGGTCCGGGCCGAGGGGCTGGCGATGCTGGCCCAATTGGAACAGGCATCCAATCCCTGGCGGAGCCGGTCCAGCGGCAAGTCGTCATCGGCGGGAAATGTCATCGCAAGGGCCCTCCGTTGGCGTTGACCGAGACCGCGGCCAGACCCACCGTTTCCTCGCTCCGGGAACGGTTGGGCCCACGGTCCGGGCACTCGGCAGCGATGTCCAAAATCTTCTTCTCACGTTGCAAACACGTCGGCAGTCGCCGCGCGCTCGGCGGTGTGTGTATCGCACCGAGCGGTCAGACGTCAACGCGAAACCGTCGGCCTGGGGCGGAACCCACATGTCCCGAGGGGCGGTTCGCGATCGCTGCCAACCACGTTTTTCCCGCTCGGGTGGTCCGCGAGACCCGTCTGTTGGTGGCGGACTCGCTCCGCCCGGGCGACCACGTTTGGGACGCGGTTCGCAGACTTTGCCGGGGTTGGTGGCGTCGGAGGACGGTCACTGAGCCCAACCGATTTGGCCCCACCCAATTTTACGATCAACCCCAAAATTTCCCCTAGGCCCGTGCGAAGTGATATGATAGGATTCAGGTCGGCCGGTCTGTTGGTTTGAGCCCTGGTCTGAATCCCCCGTGGATTTCTCCGTCGCTTTTGCTTTCGTTCCGCCTGTGGGGTCAATACTTGGCCCACGGTTTCTAGCCCGTCGCGGATCGCGTTGGCGGGTGTTTGATTTGGATCCTCGGAGTTGAGTCGTGAGTAAGAAGCTGTACGTCGGGAACCTTCGCTTCTCTATGAGTAGCCAGGACCTCGAGGAGTTGTTCTCGGAGTTTGGGTCGGTCAACAGTGCTCAGGTCGTGCAAGACCGGGAGACTGGACGGAGCAAAGGCTTCGGGTTTGTCGAAATGGCCGACAATGATTCGGCCGATCGGGCGATTCAAGCCCTGCACGACAAAGATGTGCAAGGTCGCCCGCTGATTGTCAACGAGGCTCGTCCCCGGGAAGATCGTGGTCCTCGCGGTGGCGGTGGTGGTGGAGGTGGCGGCTACGGCCGTCGCTGAGAAGCACCGCCCAACAATTCGCAAGTCAATTACGCCGCGGACGGCTCATCCCAAACTTGGGTGAGCCGCCTCGCGGCGTTTTTCGTTTTTTCGCCTCGTGGCCCCGGCCCCAGCGAGGCCTATGTCCGGTCAACTACCGGAATCTCCCGCCGGTGGCATTCGACGAAGATGCGATCAAGCAATCCGTTCTTCATGATGTCACCCACCGCGATAGTCTTGCTCGATCCGTTCCGGAAACTGCAAGTCAACGAGTAGGTGGTCGTCTTCCTGCCGCGTCGCCCGCGACTCTCCTCCGAAGTCAAATACACCTGCGTCAGGTCATCAAACGACACGTCATGCCGCTCGGGCGTCATCCAGAAACCCGTCGTCACGGTAAATCCCGACGGGGAGATCTTGGCTTTCTGGCCCACATAGCCAGGCAGCAAGACCAAGGCCGTGATTCCGCCCAAGATCAGCAACGCGGCGTAGTACATGTTGTCGGTGCCCAGCTTCCACCCACCAACGATCGCGCCGATCCCCAGCACCAGGATCAATAGCGGGGTCCACGTCGCGTAGTAGTACTCGATCGTCGTGCCGTTGACATGCTCGTTCACGCAGCCGCCGAGCAGCATGAACCCCCCGGCCAGCAGGCCGCCGAGGATGAGTTTACCCCCTCGTCCCATGGATCTCTCCTTGCTTTCCTACCGATTTACGAAACCACCTTCGATTGGCACATGCCAATGAGGTTGTGGGTAGTATTCCATCTTTCGATTGGCTGGTCAAACCATACGTTGGTCAAGCGTTTGCATGTCATCAATCGGATGCGAGCTGCCATCCAGATCGCGACAGTTTGCCGTCGGCAGTCGCAGGCGAGGGGCGATTGCTGCACTAGGACCTGTAGGGATAGGGTGAACCCCCCACCTGTTGCGCGGATGTGAATGCAGACGCGCCGCTGTCAGGTGAGTTCAATGGACAGTAGATCCCCGCCAGCCGCGGTTTGGGCTCCCTCGAAACGGGCATGTGCGGCCGATTCCCGCTTGCCAGAGAGGTTGATTTGAGCCCGTTCCGGCTTCGTTCCAGCAAAAACCGGGCGAAATCGCGTGCTCAACCCGTCGAAAGCGGGGTTTTGCGGGCTGGGGCTGGTGGCCTGGCCAAGTCGTCGCATAGTCGTTTGCCCGTCAAGCTGGCAGCAGCCCGGGGCGCCTCGCATTTGTGAGAACCAATACTTCTTTCGAGGGTAAGGGCTCTAGCAAGAGGATTGATTCGCAAAGGTCGATCATTGCGGGACTTAGCACCAATGGGCCGTTTGGCCAGGGGTGCCACGAGGGGTTCTGGCACGCCGATTGCAACGGTTATTCCCAGCGTCGCGTCTCCAGGGTTCCGCGGGAGGCTGGGCGGGATTCAATCGGAACGAACCACGCCTGGCGAGGGTTGCTGCCATGAGGACTATGAGCGAACTACTGCCGAGACTTCAGACAAGCGGGTTGGTCGAAACCCGCCATCTCGATCGTGTGGCCATTGCGTTGGACATGGGCGATTCGCCCACCGAGGCCTTGGCCCCCCTGGTCGAAGATGGGACGCTGACCCCCTGGCAAGCCAAGGCCCTGTTGCAAGGCCGCAAGCGATTTCACCTCAGCCGCTATTTGGTGCTCGAAGAGATTGGCCGCGGCGGCATGGGCGTGGTCTATCGGGCCTATGACCCCGAGTTCCGCCGCGAGGTGGCCATCAAGGTGGTCCACCCCGAAAAGAGCTGCGATCCTCGGGCGATTGGCCGCTTCATCCGCGAGATCCACGCCCTGAGCCGTTGCCAGCATCCGGGCATCGTGGGCGTGTACGAGGCCGGACGCATTGGCAAAAGCTTCTATTTGGTCATGGAGTATCTGCCCGGCCGGACGCTTGGTTGGTACGCCCAACGCGGGCGGCGGTTGCCGCTGGATTGGGTCTGCGAGTGCATTCGGCAGGCCGCCGAGGCCCTGAATCATGCCCACGCAATGGGCATCGTGCATCGCGACATCAAGCCCAGCAACCTGATGGTGCAGGCCGGGCCCGATGGCGAGCCCAAGGTGACCATTCTGGACTTCGGCCTGAGCCTCTGCCAGGAGGCTTGGCGGGCCGACGAACTGACCGGTGTGAGCGAGGTGCTGGGCACCGTCGATTACATCTCGCCCGAACAGGGTCGCGCCACCCACACAGCCGACGCCCGGAGCGACGTTTACAGCCTGGGGGCCACCCTGTACCGCATGCTGTGCGGGCGTCCGCCGTTTCTTGGCAGCAATGCCGTGGAGAAGTTGCTGGCCCGCTATCAGGACGAACCGGACGCGGCGGACATTTTCCGACCCGATTTGCCGCCGCAATTGGCCAGCGTGATCCATACCACGCTCAAGCGGGATCCGGCCGAACGGTTTACTACGGCGGGTGAATTGGCCGAGGCCCTGGAGCCCTTTGCGACCTACACGACCGCTTGCGGGAGCCTCCCGTGCGAGAGCAGCCCTGACGACACGGCGCTGGATTTGGCCGCCGCGCTCGAACCCACCCAGGTCTCGCTCGAGTGCGTCTGAGAACGTCCCTTCTCGGCTAGGGGTCCCGCAAGCGGCACGCCTGCTCACCAGACGCAGCTTCGTCGACGCGGTCCCACGGCGGCTAACAACCGCCTGGGGCCGCGTCTTTCGTAGAGGTCCCCATTGACCTATCCTGCCCGGCATGCGGTGCCCGATGGGCCAGCGAGCACAACGCGTTCTTTGAGAGGCAAACATGGGGTTAGGCAGGCAAGGGGCGCTGGCCGTAGTTGTGGTCCTGCTGACAGTGGGCGGCGCGAGCGCCGACAAACCTGTGGTGCGGATTGGCGCCAAGACCTTCACCGAGAACATCATCCTGGCCCATCTGGCCAGCGAGTTGGCCCAGGCCGAGGGCTTCGCGACGACCGTCACCGCGCTGGGCGGTTCGACCTTCTTGTTTGAAGCCCTCTCGCACGGCGAAATCGATGTCTACCCCGAGTACAGCGGCACCCTGATTCAAGAACTGCTGGCCGCCGACGGCGTGGCCACCATCGGCGAGGCCGAGGCGGCGCTCCATCGCCGGGGCCTGCGGATCACCTTGCCGTTGGGCTTTGAGAACAACTACATCCTGGGTGTTCGCGGGGCACCGGCGCGCGAACTGGGCCTGCGGACCATCAGCGATCTCGGGCGGCATCCCGAGTTGCGGCTGGGCTTCAGCGACGAGTTTTTCGAACGCCAGGACGGTTGGCCGCGGGTCAAAAGCGTGTACGAACTGGAGCCCGAGTCCGCGATTCGTTTGGATCACGACCTGGCGTATCGGCAGTTGGCCAACGAACAGATCGACGTGATCGACCTGTACTCGACCGACGCCGAGATCCTGCTGTACGACCTGGTGCCGTTGCAAGACGATCGCGCGGTGTTTCCGCGGTATCGCGCGTACTTTCTGTATCGGGCGGAACTCGAACAGTCCGCGCCCGACTTCGTCACGGCCCTGCGGGGGTTTGCCGGTCGGCTGAACGAAGCCGACATGCGGGCTTTGAACGCCCGAGTCCGTGATCCCGATCAACAGCCTTCGATCAACGAACGGCAAGCGGCCCAGCAGTTCTTGGACAGTGAGGTCAGCGGAGCCGGTGTCAGCGATGTGGCCTGGAGCCAGCGGCTGCGGCGGGTGGGGCAGTACACGGGGCAGCATCTGTTTCTGGTCGTCGTCAGCATGGGGCTGGGCCTGGCGGTGGCCATTCCCTTGGGGCTGCTGGCCGCCAAGAGTCCGCGGCTCCGCGGCGGGGTGTTTCTGCTGGTCAGCATCATTCAGACCATTCCCTCGCTGGCGCTGTTGGCCTTGATGATTCCGCTGCTGCGGCCCAGCCTGGCGCCGATGTTTGGCTCGGCCTATCCCCCGGCGATTGCGGCTCTGTTTCTGTACAGCCTGCTGCCCATAGTACGGAATACCTACTCGGGCCTGACCAACATCCCCGGCCCATTGCGGGAATCGGCCGAGGCCCTGGGCCTGTCGCCCTGGGCGCGATTGTGGAAGGTCGAGCTGCCGTTGGCCGCGCCGGCGATTCTGACCGGTGTCAAAATCTCGACCGTGTTGATCATCGGTTTTGCCACCC